>JBQCDM010000233.1:0-7345 GCA_051961235.1 Nucleicultricaceae bacterium (SeqCode) | reverse complement strand
CATCTCTCAGCTTCTTTGTCGCCAGCTTTTTCAGCTAAAGAAGACGCGAAGAAAAAAGATGTCGTCGTTGCAAAAGTCAATGGTTCCGATATTTATCTAAGCGATGTAAAGAAACTCGAGAAAGCGTTGCCAAAACAAATCGTTCAAGCAACTAAAGACAAGTCAAAGCTTTTTGATGCGGTTCGCTCCCAGCTTATCGACATTAAGCTTGTTACAGAAAATGCTAAAAAATCAGACATTGAGAAAAATCCTGAAGTTAAAGCTGCTATCCAACAAGCAACTGAGCAAGTTATCATCCAAGCATACCTTGCAAATGAGATGAAAAAGTTTCTCACTGAAAAAGCTGTGAAGGAAGCATACGATAAATATGTTGCAGAGTTCCCTAAAGATAAAACTGAAATTAAAGCACGTCACATCCTTGTAAAAGACGAAGCAACAGCGAAGAAGTTGATCAAAGAACTTCAAGATGGCGCAGATTTCATGAAGTTAGCACGCCAACATTCTATTGATAAAGTATCTGCAGCAGAAGGCGGCAGCGTTGGATACTTTACAGATGAGACGATGATCCCTGAATTTTACAGTGCAGCTGAAAAATTAAAAGCTGGGGAATACACAAAATCAGCTGTAAAGAGTGATTTTGGTTATCACATCATCAAAGTTGATGATAAGCATAAAGCAAAGCCTCAACCATTTGAAAAAATGAAAGATGAGCTTGCAAGCAAAGTTGCTGAAAAAGGCATGTTGAGTCTTGTAAAAGAATTGCGCGGTAAAGCGGATATTCAAACCTTTGACAGCTCAGGAAAACCTGAAGCTAAGAAAAGCGATGCAGACACTGATGCCAGCAAGGGCGATGATGCAAGCAAAGATGATAAAGCTGCAGACAAACCTGCTGATGCCGACAAGAGTGATAAAGCAGACGACAAAAAAGAAGGCAGCAAGTAATATAAGTATTTTTGCAATGCTTCGAGACATTATTACTCAAAGCATTGCAAGAAAGTATTATTCGTGCTAGTAATTCAAAGACTTTATATTTTTAGGAGAATTTACAATGAAAAAAGCAAGTTTAGTAATCGCTGGTTTGATTTTCCCACTTTCTCTCGCTATCTCTGGTTGTGATAACAAGCAGAAAAAAGAAGAAGGTGCTGAAAAAGTAAGCCAAGAAGTTGAAGATGCAGCAAAAAAAGCAACTGATGCAGCAGAACATACTGCTCCTGCAACTGAGCCAGCTGCTGAGCCTACAAAGGAAGAAGCTCCAGCACACACTGAAGCTACTCCTACTGCTCCAGAAGGTGAAGCTTCAAAGTAATTTGACTTCAATTCTTAAAAGCCCAGCGTTAATGCTGGGCTTTTTTTTGTTTTCTTTTGGGGCTAAGTGTTGTTAACTTGACATAATACTTCAATTTGTTTATTTGAAAGATGCTCAAGCCCAAGTGGCGGAATTGGTAGACGCGCTAGGTTCAGGTCCTAGTGGGCGTAAAAGCTCGTGGAAGTTCAAGTCTTCTCTTGGGCACCATCTTTGACTGGAAAGGTCTAATGCTCATGAAGCCGAAAATTCATCTTCATAAAGGCGATTTGCCGGATCATCTTGTGTTCCAAGAAAGCGTTGCCATTGATACGGAAGCCATGGGGCTTCATCCAGCGCGTGATCGTTTGTGCCTTATCCAGATCTCCAAAGGGGATGGTGAGTGCCATCTTGTGCAGTTTGACCGATCTTACGAAGCGCCTAATTTAAAACGCCTCTTAACCGATCCTCAAATTCTGAAAATTTTTCATTATGCTCGTTTTGATGTAGCCATTTTGTCCTATTACTTAAAAATTAATATCGATAATATTTACTGCACAAAAATAGCATCAAAACTATCACGTACTTTTACCGACCGACATTCTCTAAGAGATCTTTGTCGAGATCTTTTAAGCGTTGAGATTTCTAAAGAACAACAAACATCTGATTGGGGAGCGCCAACACTAAAAATCGAACAACAAGAGTATGCAGCAACGGATGTGTTGTATCTACATAGTCTTAAAGACAAGCTTGATCAACTTCTTAAAAGAGAAGGTCGCACCGAGCTTGCAACAGAGTGTTTTAAGTTTCTTCCAACATGTACAGCACTTGATTTACTGGGATACGAAGATCTTGGAATTTTTAGACATTAAGGTTAGGAAACTATGATGACGCATCCTGTTCAAAAAATTAATGATGTAAGCGTTTGTAGTGAAGATATAAAAGAAGCGCGCCGCGTTCTATTGCTTGAGGCCAAGGCACTGGAAGCGCTTTCAAGTATTCTTGATGAATCCTTTTCGGAAGCTATTTCTTTGCTTTTACACGCTAAAGGCCGCATCGCCGTCACTGGCATTGGGAAAAGCGGTCATATTGCACGCAAAATTGCAGCAACGCTTTCATCAACGGGATCACCCGCCTTGTTTATTCACCCAGCAGAAGCGAGCCATGGTGATCTTGGCATGATTACAGGAAAGGATGTGTTGATAGCTCTTTCCAATTCAGGTGAAACCGCAGAACTTTCAGATATTCTGCAAGATGCCAAGCGCCGCCAAATTCCTCTCATTGCAATGACGAGTAATGGCAATAGTTCTCTTGCAAAAATCGCGAATGTGTCCCTTGTTTTGCCCGAATTTCAAGAAGCTTGTCCCCTACAGCTTGCCCCCACGACATCGACAACGCTCATGATAGCGCTTGGGGATGCTCTTGCAACAGCACTTTTAAAGCGCCGACAATTCACTTCGGTTGACTTTAAAGCACTCCATCCAGGTGGGCGTTTGGGACAAAAATTAAAACATGTCTCGGATCTCATGCATCCTCACGGCGAATTACCCCTCGTATCCGAAGAAACTTTAATGCAAGAAGCGCTTATGGTGATGACAAGCAAAAAGTTTGGTTGTGTTGGCGTCTTAAAGCAAGACACACAAGAACTGATTGGTGTTATTACGGATGGTGATTTACGTAGACACATCTCAAGCAATTTACTCATGCATAAAGCCGCAGAAGTGATGACAAAAAATCCGATTATGATTCGTGATATGGCTCTTGCCGAAGAAGCGATTGGACTAATGAATAAAAAAAGCATTACCAGTCTCTTTGTCTTCCAAGAAGACGCTCCTTTGATTCCTATTGGTATTCTTCATATTCATGACTGCTTACGTGCGGGAATATCGTAATGACAACAACACAGAGCAAACGATATAGAGACCTCTCTCCTTTCCCGCGTGATGCGCGTGTTTTTAATGACTCATACTCGTTTTATATTAAAATTATAAAGCGCATCTTTCCTATTGCCGCCTTTGTTTTAGTCGGCATCGTTTTTCTTTGGTCCCACATCGATGATTTTTTTAATACACCTTCTAAAGTAAAAACCTTATTAGCGCCTAAAGTGGCTGTAGAAAACTATCTCATTGAGCCAAGTTTTACGACAACAGATGCCCAGAATCGCCCTGTCGACATCAAGGCAGACTATGCCATTCAATCCTTTGAGGATAAAACTGCACAACTTTCAAAACCAAACACACACTTTCAAATCAATCCTGAGACGAGCGTTACTATCCAATCTAAAAGCGGCTTTTTTGATGAAACCAATAATCAACTCTCGTATCAAGATGCTGTGGTCTTAGAAACCTCCAATGGATATAATATCAAAACAGATGAAGCAACCGTTACAATTCAAGAGAAAATTGCAGAAGGTTCATTACCTGTAAAAGGCAATGGCCCAACTGGTGATTTCACTGCAGAAGGATTTAGAGTGTCTGAAGGCGGCAAGAAAATTGAGCTTCGCGGAAAAAGCAAACTATCTCTCAAGCCTAAGAAAAAAGATGGAGCATAATAATGAGAGCGCTTCTGACCGCAGCCTTTATTCTATATACTTTTCTTAACATATCCGGTGCAAACGCACTGGATTCATTGGTTTTTAACCATGACTCCCCCGTGCATATTGATGCACTCCATGGCATTACCTGTGAAGAGGATCAAAAAAAATGCACCGCCAACAACGGAGTGCGCGTGAATCAGGATGGTCTGCTCCTCAACGCCAATAAACTCACGACCTTTTTTTCTGAAAAAGACAAGAACACTGAATTAAGCAAAGTCGTTGCAGAAGGCCACGTTGTGGTGCAAACAAAAGAAAATCATCGCTTAGCGTGCGATCGCCTAACGGTCAATCTAGATAACAAGTCTCTCGAAGCAGAGGGTAAAAACATTGATGTTACGTACGCAGATATGCTGTTAGAATGTCATGATAAAATCCAATACATGCTGGACCAACATCGCCTCAAGGCAACAGGCGATGTGATTGTGAAGGATCGTGATTATCTTCTCAAAAGTAATGAGGTCATCGCCTACTTCAGCAAAAACGCTGAAGGTAAAACACACGTGAGCAAGCTCGTTGTCCCTAAAGATTGTGTACTGTCCACCCCCCGTGAATACATAGAGGCGGATCAAGGCGATTATGATACAATACAAAATGTCGTCACGCTCAAAGGCAATGTCAGAATTACACGCGAAAGTGGACAATTACGTGGTGACGTTGTAGAGGTTGACTTAGCTTCTGGTAATAGTTTTGTCAAAAGCCAAAAAAGCCGCGTTGAGCTTTTGATTATACCACAAAAAAGAGAAAAGTTTAGCCGATGAGTCGTAAAGAAAAAGCACAAACCTCGGACCTGGATGGTCTACGAGCTGTTGGACTTGAAAAATCCTTCAAGGGACAAACCGTTATCAAAAACATTGATCTTTTCGTCCAACGCGGTGAAGTCGTAGGCTTACTTGGGCCTAATGGTGCAGGAAAAACGACATCTTTTTCTATCATTGCAGGACTCATGACGCCTGATAGTGGGCGTATCTACTTAGATCATAATGATATCACCCATCTTCCCATGTATCGCCGTGCACGTCTTGGCATTGGATATCTACCACAAGAAGCTTCCATTTTCAGAGGGCTCACTGTTGAACAAAACATCATGGCTATTCTTGAGGTTACTGAGACTTCCATTGAACGGCGACAGGAGCTGTTGGAAAGCTTATTATCAGAGTTTATGATTACACATCTCCGCCGATCGATTTCTATGACGCTTTCAGGTGGAGAGCGAAGGCGCGTAGAGATTGCAAGAGCGCTTGCTAGCCACCCGGAATTTATCCTCCTTGATGAACCTTTGGCCGGCATTGATCCGATCACAGTTAATGATATTCGTTCTCTTATTGGTCATCTTAAAGATAAAAACATTGGCGTTCTCGTCACAGATCATAATGTGAGAGAAACGTTAGACATAGTCGACAGGGCCTATATTATCAGTGGTGGTCAAGTTTTGATGGAAGGCACGCCGAAAGATGTCATTAATGATAAAAATGTTCGTCGTGTTTACCTTGGAGAAACTTTTAAGCTGTAGGGTTAAGTCCTGGTGACTCATATAACTTATAATAAATGATGAAGCTTAAACAGGCAGGCTATCTAAAGACAACACACAATTTGAATCTGACACCTCAGTTGAGGCAGGCCATTGCATTGTTGCAATTAAGCAATCTTGAATTAAAAAGCTTCTTAGAGCAAACAACCCTCGACAACCCGCTCCTTCAGGTCGATGAAGCAGAATCCAGCTCTTCCACATTGCTTGCCGCGCAAGAATATAGTGAGAGAAATTACTGGGATAACGTACGTAAAAAGTCGCGCAACTTTGATGATGATCTAGATGGCTATATTAACAATATTGAAGCAAAGCCTGTCACGTTGCATGAGCATATCTTTCATCAAATCCCCCTCAACTTCAATTCAGAAAAAGAAAAGATCATCGCGTATAAACTGGTGGAATCTCTTGATCCTACTGGATATTTTCTAACTGAATTAGATCCTCTTGCAGAACAACTTTCAACAGATATTCACACAATAAACGCTGTCTTAGCTGTTTTGCAAACGTTTGAGCCCGCAGGCGTTTTCGCACGCACACTCAAAGAATGCTTGCTGCTTCAATTACGTGAATTAGAGAATGTGCCGCCACAAATGTCCTTGGTCATCGAACAACTGGAGTTGCTTGCAGACAATAAAATTGAAAAATTGCAAAAGATTTGCAATATCAATCGCGATCAATTGATTAAAATTACGCGACGCATTAAAGAACTCAATCCTAAACCCGGTCTCGTCTTTGAAAATCCTTATAACTTTAGCATCATCCCAGATGTGATCCTTGAACATGATGAGCAGATGAACCAATGGATGTTACATATCAATGATCGTTCGATGCCTAAAGTAATGCTTGACACCACCTATACAGGCCGCCTTAACAATCCCATTATTCAGGTGGATGAAAAAAAATATTTAAAAGATCATTATCAAAATGCGACCAGTCTTATTAAAGCCCTCGAACAACGATCAAAAACCATTTTAAAGGTTGCAACAATTATCTTTGAACACCAAAAAGAATTTTTCGAAAAAGGGATACAGCATCTAAAGCCTTTGACGCTTAAGACTATTGCAGATGCCATTGATATGCATGAAAGCAGCATCTCTCGCGTTACGCAAAATAAATATATGATGACGCCTCGAGGCCTTTTTGAATTTAGATACTTTTTTTCATCCTCTCTTCCTAAAGAATCAACAGGAGAAGAACTTTCATCCACAACAATTAGGCATATGATTAAGAAGATTATTGATGAAGAAATTCCAAGCGCTCCAGTATCAGATGATAGGCTTGTACAAATCATTTCCAAAGATGGGGTAGTGGTTGCACGGCGTACGATTGCAAAATATAGAGAAGAAATGAAAATTCCTTCATCGTATGAGCGCAAAAAGCTTAAGCTATCTATACTTTAAGCAAACTTTGGCTTTGAGTTTTGCAAAAATGCGTGATAAAAAGTCTCAAAATATGATATTATTTAATTAAGAAGTACAATAACTAGCATGGTGGTTTTATGAAATTTTCAGTCACTGGTCGTCAAGTCGACGTAGGAGAATCGTTCCAAACTTATGTTGAGGAACAATTTGCCCAAATTAATGAACGGTATAATTTAAGCCCGGTGGATGTGAATATCGTGCTCTCCAGAGAGGCTCATTTGTATCGTTGTGATATTGCAACAAAAATTGGTCGCGTTCAAATGCGTTCCAAAGGCACGGGAACCGAAGTATATCCAGCTTTTGACGAAGCGTTACGCGTGCTCGTGCAAAAGATGCGACGCCATAAGAGCCGCCTTGAGGATCATCACAAGCACCATGATGTGCACTATAATGAAGAGATGGCTCCGCACTATGTGCTGAATAGCTTCTCTCAAGATGACGATGTAGAGTCTCTAGCGCCTGCTATCATTGCGGAAACAAAATTAGAACTGCCAACATTATCACTTGAAGATGCGGTT
>JBQCDM010000232.1:0-7798 GCA_051961235.1 Nucleicultricaceae bacterium (SeqCode) | reverse complement strand
AAAAGCGGGAGGGTACTACATTTTAATTGATGAATTTATTCCTCATTATACAACACCACAAGAACGTGAGATCCGTATTGTGATTTGGTATGCCCACGTTATTGCCCATGCTTTGAGGCATCATTATCTTTATCTAGCTCAAGAAGAATCAAAAATTTTGCTCGATGATCTTTATGAAGGAAGATCCGCAGGAAATATTAAAAGCCAAGAACAAATTGATCTTGTCTTAAGACGGGTTGAGACAATTGATCGAGCTGCTAGAGAAGGCAAACTAGAAGAAGCAAAAGCGCTTTCTAATACCTTTTTGCTTGAGCTTGAAGGATACCACAACCTTGAAAAGCACGGAGACTTAACCATTGACTTATCAAGAGGAGACTTTAAAATTTCTGATCAAGCCCTCAAAAAAGAAGTAGAAAAAGTTGGCTTTATCATTGAAGAAGCAAAAGCGTTTGGACATGCGGAGACGATTGGATCAGTCTCAGTGTATATCCTAAAAAAGGAAGCAAGTCATGAGCCTGGGGAGACGATTTCTTGAGTTTTTAGATAAACGAGTGGAAGAATTTGGAGGCGCGCAGTATCGCACCTTCGGTGTCTTTGGAATTATAAGCTTTCCTCTTGGTACGTTATGCTCCACCTTTTGGGGACGGATGAAAGCGCAATCGCACGCTTACTCGCCTGTGCTTTTTGCGTTCCTCTTATTTTTACCAATTACTGGCCTCTAAAAATAAAAAGATATATCAATCTTTATTGGTTTTTAGCCCTCCTCTATTGTTTGCCTGTTTTTGGTGTTTACACCTTACTTAAAAACCAAGTTTCAACAGAATGGTTGATGAACCTTTTTTTAGGTCTCTTTCTTCTATTTTTACTTGTTGACTATGTTCTCTTGCTTCTTATTTATGCACTTGGCATTGTTGTGGGTTTTTTAGTATTTAAATCGACGGGCCAAGAAGTCGTATTTCAAGAGGAAAAGCTCATAAATTACTTATACATGTATGGATGGGTTATTCTCATTGGATGCATTTTTTCAAGACGCAAAGAGATTCTTGAAAGCGAACGCGTTCAAGCCCTAAAATCTCTTGCAGGCTCTGTAGCGCATGAAATGCGCACACCTCTTCTCAATATATCCAGTCAAGCGAGAAGACTTAAATCAGCGTTGCCCGTGCTCATGGAAGAATACTTAAAAAGTATAAAGGCAAATGCAGAAAATCAGAGCTTGAGTGAACAAGATATAACGCTCCTCAATAAAACACCTGATGATATTCAAAAAACAACGCGACAAGCTTTTGGTTTTATTGATCTCACCTTGATGAATTTAAAAGAGAATTTCAAAGATAGCCCAATGGATATTTTCTCCATAAAGACGTGTGTGGAAGATGCTCTTCAGGAGTATAATATGTCTGATCGAGAAAAATCGTTCCTTCATTTGGACTTAAATGAAGATTTTAGTTTTAAAGGGAATGATACTTTAATGAAGCATGTCTTTTTCAACCTTCTCAAAAACAGCATCTATTATGTAAAAGCTGCCAATAAAGGAGAGATTATCATTAAAACAAGAGTGACCGAAGATAACCATACTCTTTCCTTTAAAGACACAGGCACTGGCATTGCACCAGAAATTCTTCCTTATATTTTTGATAAATTTTATAGCAGAACAAAATATGGAACTGGCATTGGCCTTGCTTTTTGTAAAGCTGTGATGAAGGGTTTAGGAGGAGATATTACCTGCATATCTCAGTATGGAGAGTACACCGAGTTTATTTTAACCTTTCCTTCTCTTGAAAAAGCTTAAAGGTTTCTTAAATGTTAATTAGATACACTTAAAACTATAACAGTGTATTGCACCTCAAGGAACCTTCCATGAAATCTGTTTTACCTTACTTTACGCCGACCGAAGTAATTCTCGTTGATGATGATGTTATAACGCTTCAAGAACAGAAAACCATACTCAACCCCTCTGTTATAAACCTCACATCATTTGAAAATCCCTTTGAAGCACTAAATTACATTAATAATCATTCTGTTGAAGCTAAACAGCAGAATGGATTGGATTCACTTTATCGCCAGATTTATTCATCAGAGCGATTTAAACAAATCTCCACTATTATTGTGGATTATGACATGCCGGGCCTAAATGGACTTGACCTATGCCGTCAAATTACAGCGCCCCATGTTCAAAAGATTATGCTCACGGGCGCTGCAACGATGGATGTAGCTATTGAAGCCTTCAATGAAGGTATTATCCATCAGTTCATCCAAAAGAATGATCAGGATGTGTTTGCTAAACTTCAGCAGGCTTCTGTGAGAGCTCAAGAAAAATATTTTGAATCACGCACATTTGAGTTGATGCATCACTTACAAAATGAGTGCCCAGAAATTTCTATTGTTTATGATTCAATCTTTATAGATTTCTTCAGAAAGCTCATGCTTGAAAATAAAATTGTCGAGTATTATCTTTTGGATCCAGTTGGTAACTTTTTGTTTTTATCAAATGATGGAAAACCAAGCGTACTCTTTGTCTTTAATGAAGAACTGTTGGAATCTCAAGAAGATATGATTCTTGAAAATGACAGAAGCACCGATCTTGCACAAGAGGTCTACGCCAAGAAGCAAGCCATCTGCTTTTATCCTTTCAATAATCAGGAGAAGTATGAGCCAGCAAACTGGAAGAACTATCTTCATCCACTAAACCGCATAGAAGCTAAAAGCCCTCTTTTCTATGCCTATGTATCCGATCTTCCCTACCTGGATCAAACTAAGATTGTCAATTTTAAGGATTATCTATTCAAAGCAGAAAAGTAATTGATCCTACTACTCCAAGCGAAAAGACGGTGTTTCATGTTTTTGATGCCATGGCTCAGTTTGAGAGAAACCTGATCTCTGAACGAACTAAAGCAGGGTTGGAGGCGGCAAAACAGTGCGGAAGAAAGGGCTTCTTTGAAATATTTTCCCATATGAAAGCTTTTTATAATCCCTGTTACCCAGCCTCTACAATAAAATCACACTCTATTGTCAACACAAAAACACGGAAGTAAGCTTTTGATTATTATTAAAAATTTTAATTAATTTTACGATTAGGAAATAATAGAAGAGAAAGATAATTTAATGCATGATCCACCTTTCTGATCCAATATGAACGAACTAAATCGGTAATTTGCAATTTTGTGCATAGAATTAAGAATTATTCAATACAGGGTTGTTTTTAGTATACCCGGAGTACACCCAAGGAAAATGGAGGGATTTTGAATGAGTGAAATGGCTTGAAAAGATTGGTTGCGGGGGCAGGATTTGAACCTACGACCTTCAGGTTATGAGCCTGACGAGCTACCTGGCTGCTCCACCCCGCGGCGTGAAATATTTGGTATGCCCCATCATATAATGAAGTTTTGCCCAAACTTCAATGATAAAGTTACAAAAACTCAATTTATTTTATTCAAGGTAGAACGGAACGTTAATAACAATACGCGCCTTGTTAGGGATATGCTCATTCCAACTCAATAGTTTTGCAATACGTTTTGCTGTTTGGTTATGCAGCATATTCTCCCACCAGTGCGCGGGGATAATCTCAGGCAACACAAGGATAGCAAGTTCTCGCTTTTCCATATCCACATTATGCACATATTCAACAATCGGCTGAACAATAGCGCGATAAGGGGATTTTATTTGTACAATCTCTAATTCCCAATTCAAAGATTTCACATCGTCCACCAACTTTTCAAAATCATTCATTTGCGGATCAATGAGAAGAACACGTACATCTTTTGACATCTCGCGTGCAAAAGCGATGGCCTCGAATGAACCTTTATGAAGGCGTGATATTGGCACAACAATTGTCTTACCGGATGATTGCGCAAGAATGGGCCTTCTTTTTTTGATATAGAAAGAATCAATGCTCATTTGCGCATTCACGTCTTTGTAATGATTCGATATGGATATAAAAAGCGAGCTAAATAGAGGAACTATGATGAGAACGATATAGGCTCCCTCCATAAACTTCGCCTCAAAAGTCACAAGCAATGCCAGCAGGGTTACAACAGCACCAAACCCATTAATTACCATACGACGATAGTATCCAAAAATTCTTCTTCGACACTTTGGCCTTTGCAATACATTACCTTCTGATGTTGCTTCTTGCGCTTTAATGTATACTTTTTTTTCTTTGAGCCAATAACGCACCATACCACTTTGGCTCAACGTAAATGCCGTAAAAACGCCAATTGCATACAGTGGAATCAAAGCATGGGTATTCGCTTTAAACAAGACTACAAGCGCAATTGCTCCAAATGCAAGCCATAGTATTCCTTGAGAAAACACAAGTCGATCACCTAACGCACTAAACTGCTTTGGAAGCCATCCATCTTGAGCAAGGATCGCTGCAAGTTTTGGAAAACCAGCATAAGCTGAGTTTGCTGCCAAAAAAAGTACGGCTGCCGTCGTCAGCTGGACGATTTGATGAAGCACCCCGTTGCCCCAAAGGTGACGCGTCATTTGGCTGATTAAGCTTTCGTTGGCCACAGGAGTCAAGCCAATATGATTAGCCGTAAACGTGACGGATAGAAAGCAAAACGCTAGCAATGAACCAAGCGCCATCAAAATGCGACGCGCATAAAGATCATGCGGTTTTTTTAGTATGGAACCCGCATTTGCAACCACCTCTATTCCAGTCATGGCAGTGCACCCCCCAGCAAATGCTCTCAAAACAACAAGGAGCGCTGCAAAGTTAAGTATGGGATCTTCTACCCCTGGTGCATGTGGGATAGAGGGTGTTGCAACCCCAATAAAAATACCAGAAATGCTAAGCAGTAACATAGCAAATATAAAAGCATAAACGGGAAATGAAACAACCACAGCAGATTCGCGGATACCACGCAAATTAATCCACGTCAGAATAAAAATAATAATGATCGATATATGCGTTGCTGAATGTGCCAGCAGTGGAAAAGCTGAGGTAATAGCACGCACTCCCGCTGTCACGGAAACTGCAACTGTTAACACATAGTCGATCAATAAAGATGATGCCGCAATAAGTGCCCATTTTGGGCCCAAATGATCGCGTGAAACAGTATAAGCACCTCCCCCATTCGGGTAAGCCGTCACTGTCTGCATATAGGATACAACTAAAGTGAGAATCAATACAACAATGGCAATCGCAATTGGCACTGAAAATGAAAAATAAGATGCGCCTAGGATTGACAACCCCAAAAGGATTTCTTCACTTGCATATGCAATTGAAGACAGTGCATCGACTGCTAAAATCGGAAGGCCTAAGATAAAACCGAGTGTTTCTTTATGTTGTGCTGATGTTTTTAAGGGATTTCCTAAAAAAATCTTAAAAAATCGCTTAAAGGGGTCCTCATAACGATGGGAACTCGTAACATTAGGATTTAATTTACCCTGCTTCATAGGCTTCTATTTATGTTATTTTTTTTACTCTAAAACAATAAACTGAATGACTCAACCCTATGAAGCAAGAATTTTTTCTTAAAGCAATGAACCCTCCCCTGATTCAAAATACGAACCACTAACCCTGAGCATAAAAAGACGGTTGATCTTGTTTTTGCGCCTTCATTGTATGAGAGGCATTCCTCCAAGCTTCAGCAAAATCACTGAAACTTTGTGATAGTGTCTCAGCAAGCTCTTTTTCAGGACGTATATTGAGATTCGTAACGAGGTCCATCATGCTTCGATAATAAATTTTGAGTGTCTCCACCATTTTCTTTTGCTCAGGCGTTTCGTCGTTTAAATAATCCATAAGCCCAGCAAGAAGCATAAGTGCCTTTTCACTTTCGTCTGATCTTTTCTTCACATCATTATTTTCAATGGCTCGTGCAACGTTATTCATGCATAAGGATGCGCTTTCCATGATACGTGCCATCACCTCAAAAGGTGAAAGACCAAGTGTACTCGTCGCGCGATAGCGATCTAAATTTTTTTCATACATCGAGTTTTCCCTTCTTTTATTTTTACCCTTTATTTTTACCCTTGCCCTCCTGGGTTCAAGAGTATGTTGAGTTGGTTTTGCATTGTGAGAAACTTGTTGATGACTTCTTGCATCTTCATGAAGGAGGAAAGAAGCTGTTCTCTTTTTGTTTCTATACGTTTTTCAATATCGCTAATTTGTTGTCGCAATTTTGATTTATTATCATTAATTGCAGAAAGCTCTGTTGCAAAATCACCTGTTTTTGAATCCGTAATACCTGAAATAACATCAAGCAATTCATCTCCAATGCCTTGGGTGGCATTGAGCGTTGTTTGTCGCGTGCCGCCATTTGGAATGAGGCTCGTATCGGTCACAATTAAACGAAGTCCATCATAAGGACTTCCGCTTGGACCTACGATGGAAGCACCACCAACCGTATATTCTGTCACTGTCCCTGTATAAATCGTGCCTCCACCAACGCCATCTCGTGTGAAGGTTGCACTTAAAACGCCGTTTGAATCTCTTGAAACAGCTATGGTCACGTTATTTTGTGCCAATTCATCTGGCCATGCAGCTGGATGCTTCACAATCTTAAAGGACGAATCGGACAAGCTTGCATCAAATGCAAATATCTTTTTGACCGCATCATAATTTTGGTTAATCGAATCATACAATGCCTGAATATCAACCGATAAATTTGCTGGTGGTACCATTGTCGGATTACCACTTCTCGTATCATACTGCCCCATACTTATACCAATAGAACCAAGGGTATTGGGTGAAGTAGCAGGGATTCCAGTGACACCATCCGCAGCGATAAGGCCTGTCTGCAATCGAATAGAGTTTAAGATACGGCTGCCAAATAAAACGGCATCCTTGGAACGTCCCGTTCCCTCCTCATTCATTGCCATATTTTTCTGAATTTCGTCTTGAAGTGCATTATAGCTATCAACAAACGAAAGAATGGCCTGTGATGTCGCATCACGATCATGCATCACAGAAACATTGAAATTTGTTGCTGAGGCATTATTAAGGGTAACCGTAAGATTGGGTATAGATGTTATGGTGTTCGATGTGGAGACAATCTCAAGTCCGTTGTAATTACATTTAGCCGATAAGTTATCAATTGTCTTTGTAGAGCTTGCAGGCATTTGTGTTCCTGCGCCTGTCACATTGTTTGTCAAAGTCAGCGGAACCGCCGCTGTTGTACCTGTGAATAGGAAGTGATAACCATCGCCAGCATTAATGAGTTGAGATGTAGCGCCTGTTGTTTGTTGGTTGGCGTTAATTTCATCAGAAATTTGCTGAGCCGATTTTCCATCTACCGTCAAGGTATATGTTCCGATCGTAAAGTTACCTGTCCACCCCAGGATTGCGTTTTTATCTGCAATCGACGTCGTCCCTGTAATGCTAACCATTTGAGCCAGTTGATCCACGCGAAACTGGAAATTTTGTTCATAAGTAAGACCAGAACCAATGGAAAGAGAAATATCATTTTGTGATACAGGATTTGCAACAACATACTTATACATGGAAAAAACGCCGGAAGGTAAATTTCCTTCCTTTTGCCCGCGCAAAGCTGATGCTGATGTATAAAGCGCTTGAACTTTACTCTCAAGTGACGAAAGTGCTGTAATTTTTTTATCGCACGCATCAATTTGAGATTGAGGAATTTCTTCAGCAACACGCATTGCTTTGGTGAGTTCATCAACCGTTTCTTGAACGTTGATGCCCATAACATTTCCTTGCATTCTGACTTGGCCCGTTTCTTTATTAACGTCCGCCTTGCCGAATGTTAAAGGCATTCCCAGTGATGCGCCTGCTGTCGTTGACATAATAGTATCCTCAAGCTTTTTCTTGATGCTTATTCATAATGTCCAT
>JBQCDM010000231.1:0-4342 GCA_051961235.1 Nucleicultricaceae bacterium (SeqCode) | reverse complement strand
GTGATCGTCTTGGACCGCTTCGTTATGGTTCTGCCTCTTCTGATGTGTTTGCACCTCATGGTGGATCTTCTAAGAATTATTCTGATGCAACAGCACAAATAATTGATGAGGAAACAAAGAAGATTGTGGAGAATGCTTACAAAAATGCTGAAACTATTTTAAACAAAAATATTGATCAACTCCATCTTCTAGCCAATGCTCTTTTAGAATATGAAACATTGACAGGTGATGAAATCAAATCATTGTTAAAAGGTGAGAAGATCATCAAAAAAGCAGAACGTCATCAAAAACCACCAGTGTCTGATGAGGCAAAACGTTCTCTATCCTCAAGAAAGACACGCACTTCCTCCAGGAAAGCAGAGACGGAATCCTCTGTTCCTGTTGATAAGATAACGAAGGAATAAGCGGCGTTATGAGAAAATATTTTGGCACGGATGGTGTTCGTGGTACGGCTAATAAGACACCAATGACCCCTGATGTGATGATGAAACTTGCGGCGGCGGCTGGGAGTTATTTCAAAATGTCTCATCCACATCACCGCAGTAAGGTTATCATTGGAAAAGATACGCGTCTTTCTGGATATTTATTGGAACCAGCGCTTACGTCTGGATTCATTTCTGTTGGTATGGATGTCAAGCTTTTAGGACCACTGCCGACGCCAGCCATATCCATGCTTGTACGATCCTTACGAGCGGATCTTGGTGTGATGATTTCTGCATCTCACAATCCGTATGAAGATAATGGGGTGAAGCTCTTTGGTCCGGATGGGTATAAATTATCGGACGATATAGAACGTATCATTGAAGAGGGGATCAATGCGCCTTATAACCTTCCGCAAGCAGCGCCGCATGAATTAGGACGTGCTCAACGCTTAGACGATGCGCCGGGTCGATATATTGAATTCGTCAAAAACACCTTTCCCAAAATGAAAAATCTTGAGGGATTAAGAATTGTAATCGACAGTGCGCATGGTGCGGCATACAAGGTGGCGCCCCTTGTCTTTTGGGAGCTGGGTGCTGAAATTATCGCTATTGGAGATCATCCTGATGGTCTTAATATTAATAAAGATTGTGGCGCAACAAAACCCCAAGCCATGTGTGAGGCTGTCGTCAAGCATAAAGCGCATCTTGGAATTTCTCTAGATGGCGATGCGGATCGTATTATCATGGCGGACGAAAAAGGCCAGATTATTGATGGCGATCAGCTTATGGCATTAATTACCGCGTCTTGGCATAAGAACGGCTTATTGAAAGGGCAATCTGTTATAGGCACGGTGATGTCTAATTTAGGTTTGGAGCACTTTGTACAGAGGTGTGGTCTAAATTTTGTGCGTGCACCTGTCGGTGATCGTTATGTGAGCGAATATATGAAAGCGCATGATGCCAATTTGGGCGGTGAGCAATCAGGGCATATTATCTTGAGTGACTACGCACGTACAGGCGATGGATTGGTTGCAGGATTGCAAGTTTTGTCTGTTTTTGTAAGTCAAAACAAACCAATGAGCGAGCTTGCGCGCGCTTTTAATCCAGTTCCGCAGATACTGCGAAATTTACGCGTGAAGGAAGGCCTTTCCTTGGATAGCGATGTCATTCAAGGTGCTATTGAACAAGCAAAAAATTATATTGGTGACACAGGTAACCTTCTGGTGCGTAAGTCAGGAACAGAGCCATTGCTTCGACTCATGGCGCAAGGTACGGATCCGTCTAAAATTGATCTAGCATTAAATTCGCTCTCAGAGGTTCTTGAGAAGGAAGGATGCTTGGACCATCGTCCATAACGCTCTCTAAGGCATCTTAAATGTCATATTCAGTCTTAATTTTTGGTCTTGGTTACACCGGTGCGTACTTTGCAAAGGCATGCGTTGCTCAAGGATTTTCTGTGGTTGGCACAAGACGTCGTTTAGATGACGATACACAAGGGATGGCCCCTCCATTTGTTTATCCTTTTGATGGTTGTAAGAAGCTAGATCCGCAACTTTTTGAAGAGGCAGAGATTATTCTCTCAACAATCCCACCTGAATCGGATGGCCGTGATCCTGTGCTTAGCATTCACGCGTCTGATCTAAAAAAGTTAAAGAAGCTTAAGTGGTTAGGATATCTCTCCGCAACAAGTGTTTATGGCGATACCAATGGGCATGTTGTTTCTGAATCATCCGCTCTTAAGCCCAGAACGGCAATGGGAAAAGCGCGCCTATTGGCTGAAGAGCAATGGCGCACGCTTTATGATGAAACAAAGCTGCCTTTGCATATTTTTAGGTTAAGCGGGATTTATGGACGTGGGCACTCTATTTTTGATCGTCTTTTGGTGCCTGGGTTTCAAAACTACTATGAAGAGACGCATCTTTTCTCACGTATTCACGTTTATGACATCATCCAAACGCTTATGCAATCGATTAAACATCCCTGTCCTGGTTCTATCTATAACGTGACAGATGATGTTCCTGCGCCGTTTCATGAGGTTGCAGAATATGCAGCAAAATTGATGGGGTGCAACCTTCCCAAACGTATCCCTTTAACAGAGGCTCAACTATCGCCAGCGATGCACGCTTTTTTTTCGGAAAATAGGTTGGTTTCCAATGAAAGGATCAAAAAAAACTTGGGTATTCATTTAAAATACCCAAGTTTTCGTGAAGGTCTTCAAGCTATTTTTAAGGAATTGATGGATCCATCATGATGAAGCACTGATAAGCTTATCAAGTTTTTTCCTATCATTTGCTTCTTCCTCGAGGACAAGATTTGAATACATCTTGTTAAGCTTGACTACAGCGAAAATCCAGATTGTGACAACGACGACGACGATGCTCATCAAGTAGGGTGCTACGATCATGAGATCGCTTGCCGCTGTGAGGATAAGAAGGCCGCCTGAGATATATCCACCACTTGCTTTTCCTAAGCTGTGACCAATAACGTCAACGGCTGCTTTTCCTTTGACTTTAAGATTCTCATCAAGAGGGATGTAGGCCATCTCCTTAGAAGGATCAAACATAGAATATTTGCTGCACTTGCTCAACACTTGCTGGGTTGATCCAATAATCACCACAAGCATAAGCGGGGTTAGATTGAGTGGGCTCAAGAAGGGAGATAAAACATCGCCAAAAATAATAAAGGTGAAGAAAGCAGCACACGTTGTTGCAAGAACAAGCGGCGTAATAATAGCGCCTCTAAACCATCCAAACTTAGGGATAATGCCTTTAAAGAAGAAGATTAAAATAACCGTGACAAATCCAGTGACGATCGAAAAATTGCCCATAAACTCACCATATTCGATGGCGCTGGGGTATTGGAGTTTAAGTTGTCGCTTCCAAAGGAGGCCGGCCAAATTGTTTGCAATACCATAGCCAAGAACAAGAACAGCAATAAGCCCAATGTATTTTGAGGTGACAACATGTTTGAAGCTCTCAAAGAGTGTATACTTCGGTTTTTGTGCATTGCTGAGTGCTTTGCTTTGGGTCTCATCGTAATAGCGCGGATCAGTTAATACATTTTTGTTCATCCAAGCGTAGAGGATCATAATCATGATGCCACAGAAAACGACAGAAATGACGAGCGCATTTAAGTACACGGAGCAAGATCCAGCATCCCCTCCCGCTTCACGTTGAATAGCACAGAATTTTTTAATGCTAAGCCCAGCTAGAACCAAGGCTAAGTGTCCTAAAAATCCAAACATGGAATAAAATCGCTTCGCCTCAGATGTTTTTGTGATTTGGTTTGCAAATTGCCAGAATAGGAGACCAAGTATAATGGTTCCCCAAAGTTCTGAGAAAATGTAAAAGAGAGAAAGCGTCCATACTTCAATGATGGAAAAGAAGTGCTGAAAGTGTGGAAATTGTGTCTTTAAGTGTAAAACAGTTTCAGCGGAAGGTTCTAAGATGTGACGATAGGGGTAGAGAAAAAGCGCGAATATTAAGAAGAAAATTAAAAAGGCTGAGACGCCACCATAAAATAAACTTTCTTTGCGTATGGTGTTTGCCAATGTTGCATACACACCAACGAATAATATGGCGCAGGGCATAATCACAACCCCTTTTAAGAAAGGGATAACTTCTGGGCCAACAGAGGTAACAACAAGGGCATCTTTAGTATTTCGAAGGACAGTATAGTTAAAGAGAACAAAAAACATCATGAAAGTCATGGGGAGAAATTTTTTTATTTCTGACCCCTGTATAGGCCAAAAAAAGTTTCTCAAACGACCAAATTTAGGTGTACTCAAGGCGCGATTCTCCACTGGATGAAGGGTATTGGAATAATTAGTTTAAGAATGATCATTTAAAGCAAGGATGTAAAAATTTTAAATGCACTTCTATATACGTTCAAACTGTGGGTTTTGGCAATATGTTCTACAA
>JBQCDM010000230.1:0-3475 GCA_051961235.1 Nucleicultricaceae bacterium (SeqCode) | reverse complement strand
ATTTGGATTCGCAAAGATATTTTAAATTGTCTTAGCCAATAGTGCTGACATGTAGCGCTGTTTAGCTTGTCGCAGAATGAGGGGTAATATTAACCAAAAATCAATCTTCTACTGTTAAAATTTATGGTGGAGGGGTGTATGTCAATTTTTGGATTAAGGCGTTTGCCAATCATAGGCGATCAGAAACAAAATCACTGGATGCAAAGTGATTTATGCAGAGGGTTTGTGCGTAAAAATTCTGGTGCAAGCATGATAGAATTTGCGCTCGTTGCTCCTGTTTTCTTGTTTTTCCTTATCGCTATTTTAGAAATGGCTTTGTTGTTTGTTGCACAAAATGCAATCGAAGCTGCAGCACGAGAAGCAGCACGTTATAGCATGACTGGGTCAAGCTATGGCTTTGCAACAAGACAAGCTGCTATTACACAAAAAATTAAAGACGTTGCTACGCTTTATAGTGGGGGTCTTATTGATCCAACGAAGTTAGTAATACAGGTAAAGGCTTATGGCGATTTAAGTGAGGTGGGTAAACCTGAGCCCTTTGACGATTTGAATAAGAACGGCAAATGGGATGTGGGTGAACCTTTTGATGATATCAATGGAAATGGCGTTTGGGATGTGGATCAGGGCGTTGTTGGATCTTACGGTATTGCAGGTCAAGTTGTGCTTTACGACATCAAATATGTTTGGCAGTTTACAGTCCCTCTTCCTAATATGTTAAGTAGTTACACTCTTCAAGGCCAAACGCCTGTTGAGAATGAGGATTATTGACATGAAGCACATGATACAATTTGTAAGAAATACGTTTGCAGGTGCTGTGATTGAATTTGCCCTTGTATTTCCTATATTCTTGACGCTTTTTATAGGGGTTTATGATTTTGCGTATTATATCTTGCTTAATAACAAGCTTGCAAGAACATCAGGCACAATAGACTTTATCGTAAGTAAGCAAAATATAAGCACTACATCATTAACATCCATACTTTCCAATGCTTTTGTGATTGTAAAGCCATTTGATTTTCAAACAAATGGTACCATTATCACGAGTCAAATCGGCTTGGATGCAAATAACAATATGATTATCAATTGGCAAAAATCGGTTGGTTCTGCGTCCTCACGTGTTGGAGCTGTTGGTAAGGCGCCATCAGCGCTACCTGGAAACTTAAAGATTTCAGGTATACAAAGGTTGATTGTAACGGAAGTTTTTTATAACTACACGCCATTTTTTTCAATAGGGTTGCTGAGTAATAAGGCGTTGTATTCTATTTCCATTTATCCACCACGCGTGGGTCAAATGGATTCTTTAATTGCGAATTAGGTTATTCTGGAGGAGAAGATGGGGGATTTCATGAATAGCTTTAAACGTTGGGGATTAAAGGTGCCAAGGGTGTTGTGTGGCATGGCTCAAGTGGTGCAAAACGAGCGTGGTGGTATTGCGATCATCTCTGCATTTGCGGCATTGCCGCTTCTCCTTGCAACTGCTCTTGCTATTGAATATTCAAGGGTTACCTATGTTGAAACGCGCATAAAATTTGCAGCGGATGCTGCAGCTATTGCAGCCGCTCGGTATGATCTTCCGTCTGCCCAGACAAATGCAACTAACTTTTTTAATGCTAATTTTCCTGATGGGTTTATGGATGTTCATGCATCACCGGTTGTAACAATTTTAAACAATAACTCCACAATACATGTGGAAGTGCACACAACTGTGCCTGCCATTATGGGGCTCTTGCTTGGGAAAACTTCTTATAAGATTTCAACGGTCACGGAAGTGCTTCGCCAAATAACCCGGCTTGAAGTAGCGCTTGTACTGGATAATACCGGCTCTATGAATGATAATGGGAAAATCCAAAGTCTTCGAACAGCTGCGACGAATTTTGTGGATGTCTTATCAGGTGTTGCAACAAATTCTCAACAATTAGGTTCAAATATCTATATTTCTCTAGTTCCATATGTGGCATCGGTCAATATCGGGGCGAGTAGAACTGGATGGCTATCAGATTGGTCGACAGTAAAATCAAGTTTCCCCTCTAAAGTGCCGTGGAAGGGGTGCGTTTACGCAAGGACAAACTTGAATGAAGAGACAGATGATACAGGTGCATTAGCAAAATGGCCAACCTATTATACAGCATCCACTTATGTAAAAAATAAAAAGAGCTATAATGACTATACGGTGAGCGGCAATGGAACGGTTACCGTGGTAAATCCGATCAACCTGGTTGATATCGGCCCTAATCGAAGCTGTGGTGCGCCTATCGTTCCCTTAACCAATAATTATGATTCATTGAAAACTGTTATTACTGGCCTTAATCCTAATGGGGGTGGTGGCACGCTTTCAAATCTTGGTTTGGTTTGGGGATGGCGAACCATTTCGCCCAACTGGGTAGGATCATGGGGTTGGGGTGGTGTTGTTGATCCTGTGGCTTATAATACACCCAATGCACGTAAAGCTGTCGTTATTATGACTGACGGTATCAATGAAATTGGTAATGAACCAAGTGCTTACGGCCTTGTGAGCCAAGGTAAGCTTGGTACGACAAACACAAGCACAGCAATCAGCATTATTAATACCAAAACAGCTGCAGTTTGTAATAGCATCAAAGCCCAGGGCATCGAGGTTTATACCATAACGTTCATGGCAACGGATACAACAATACAAAATTTGTTTAGAAACTGTGCAACGAGCCCAGAATGGTATTTTAATGCTCAAAACGGCAGTCAACTACAGCAGTATTTTGAGAACATAGCAAACCTCATCCAGAGAATTAGAGTGACAGTTTAAAACCGTTGGGTAGAAGTGTTGTTTTTTTGCTGCAATAATTGATAAGTTGTGTTCTCTTGTACTTATCACTGTATCATGGTTGCATTTTGAGCGAGTCTTGTTAAAATCATTAAAAAAACAATGGGGCTCGCGTGCAATTTCTTAATGCTTTGTTTGTGATCACAAGTCTGATTGCTGCCATCTATGATTTTTTATATTATAAAATACCCAATTTATTGGTCGGCATTTTGTTTGCTATTTTTGTTGCAGGAGCTCTTATATTTGCTCCTTTTTCAAGCTGGGTTTTGCCTGAGACGATTCTTTTACCTATCCTGATGTTTTTGAGTGTCATTGTGGTAGGCTTCATTTTGTTTAGGTTTGGATTAATGGGAGCAGGAGATGTAAAGCTTCTTGCTGTCATGTCTGCATGGGCCTACAGTCAAAATTCGCTCATTATGTATTGGGTCATTGTCAGCGTTATTGGTGGAATTTTAGGGGTCGTGTATCTTCAGGCGGTTGAATGGATTAATGCAGTGAGAGTTCGTTTGTCGCTTTTATTCAAACGCTTGCTTAATTGGCCTGTTTTGTCAGAAAAAGAAGCTTCAAACAATATATCGTCTTTTGGTAAATCTAAAACAATTATTCCTTATGGTGTTGCAATAAGTTGCGGCGCTTTAGTTTTGATTTTAATGAAAATGGGTCATAGTTAAACGATGT
>JBQCDM010000229.1:0-2798 GCA_051961235.1 Nucleicultricaceae bacterium (SeqCode) | reverse complement strand
CTATACCTGCAAGTGGCGCGAGGAAGTGCACCTAGAGCGCACGCATTTCCTAAAAATCCGAAACCATCTCTTATTGTAAGTGTCAAACGGGCTCCATTTGTGTTGCAAGCTGGGCTTCCAGCGCCAGCTTCTGTTCTGACCTTGCCAGATCAACGATGGGCGCGTCCTGACATTAAATCAATTTGTTTGCTTGCTAATGTGCTTGCCAAGCAAGCTGCCACTGAGAGTGGTGCTTTTGAGGCCGTTCTTTATCAAGCGGATGGTTTAGTAACCGAAGGATCAAGCAGCAACGTCTGGATTGTGCGTCCGGATAATGTTGTGGTGACGCCACCGGCGGACGGACATATTTTAAATGGTATTACACGTCAAGCTATTTTGGATTTATGCAGGCGTAACGGTATTCATGCCATTGAGTATCCTGTCACTTTAGATGATTTACATCATGCAAAGGAGATTTTCCTCACAGGCACAACGACATTTGTAAAGCCCATCAATCAAGTAGATAGGGTGCGTTTGTCTTCATCAACTTTTCCTGTCACAGAACAAATCGCTCTATTATATCGAGAATTTTGCCTTAATAACGAATCACTTAATAGATCAGAAGTGCATGAACTAGAGCGTTTATGCTCCTAAATTGTCATGAATGTTGAAATTTATTGACAAAACAATATTAAATATGCCAAAAGGACACTAATGAATCGTGTTAGTTGCTGAGTAGATTTTTAGTTTATGAAACTTAACGCGTAATTGTATTAAAATACTAATGAGAATTTTTTTCTTTTTTTAACGGAAAATCTACTTTTGTATTTTAATATGAAATTAACGTCCAAAAAAAATATATAAATGGAGTCATCGATGCCTGTTGAAAAAAACCAAAATCTGCAGGATGTTTTTTTAAATGCGTTGCGTAAAAGCAAGGCACCAGTAACGCTATTTCTTGTTAATGGAGTAAAGTTGCAGGGGATTATTACATGGTTTGATAGCTTTTCAGTGTTGCTGAGAAGAGATGCCCATGCACAGTTAGTTTACAAACACGCTATTTCCACTATAATGCCAATCAATCCAATCCAGCTTCATGAAGAAGAGGATGTGGGAAAAGATAACGCTTAAGGGCATTAAAAAACTTTAATGATTGAAGAATTAAGTGCCAAGGCTGGTGATGAAACCAGAGCCTTGGTGCTGCACATAGATATACAAACAGTCGAGAGCCACTATAGCGCTCTGTACTGTCTTGACGAAGCAATAGGTCTTGCACAGGCTATTGCTCTCGATGTTGTGCACGCTGAGATTGTTCCCTTAAAAAAGATTGTGCCTGCGACCTTGCTTGGTCGCGGTGCTGTTGATCGTCTGAAGTTGGTTATTGAAGATCTAAAGCCAAGCCTTGTGATCATCAATAGCAACCTTACTCCCATTCAACAAAGAACACTCGAAAAGCACTGGTCTACGAAGGTCATTGATCGTGTTGGCCTTATCATAGAAATTTTTGGCGCACGTGCGCGTACAGCAGAAGGTGCGCTACAGGTTGAACTCGCTGCCTTAAGTTATCAACGAAGTCGCTTGGTTAGGTCCTGGACTCACTTGGAAAGACAACGCGGTGGTTTTGGTTTTACGGGGGGACCCGGCGAAAAGCAATTAGAGATGGATCGGCGTCTCATTGATGAGCGCATTGTTCGTATTAAGCGTGATTTAGAAAAAGTAAAGCAAACACGTGGCTTACACCGCAAGTCTCGTAAAAAGGTGCCATATCCAATTGTCGCTCTTGTCGGCTATACAAATGCTGGGAAATCAACACTCTTCAATCGACTGACACAGTCTGTCGTTTTTGCGGAGGATTTGCTCTTTGCAACCTTAGACCCCACCATGCGTCGTTTAGAATTGCCATCAGGAAAAACTGTTATTTTGTCCGATACGGTAGGGTTTATTTCTGATCTTCCAACCCAGCTCATTACCGCTTTTAGAGCAACACTTGAGGAGGTGTGTGAGGCTGATTTGATTATCCATGTGCGCGATGCGTCTCATGCTGAGTTTGAACAACAAGCACAAGATGTTTATCATGTCCTTGAAGAACTCGGACTGAGTGCTGCCCAAGAGATAAAAATGATAGAGGTCTTTAATAAGATTGATTTATTGAGCAGTGACAAGCGTCTTATGCTTGGTTCGGATAAACCAAACGTTGCACTCATTTCGGCTCTGACGGGGGAGGGCTGTGATGCGCTTCAATCTCAAATTTCTACGAAACTCTCCGAAAATGATTTGGTCCACTCATTTATCCTGCAACATGGGGACGGTGCTGCAATGGCCTGGCTTTACCAACACGGCGAGGTGTTGGATCGTGTTGTAAAAGAAGATGTGCTAGAGATGACGGTTCGACTATCAAAAGCCAATCTGGATCGATTGAAAAAACTCTTTTATGATCGTATCATTATTCAAAAGACGTGATTAGTCTTGAACAAGTTTTGTCATATAACGTCTTCTTTGATACTGCTCTTCACCTTTTAGGTCTATGGCTTCAGATTTTATGTTGCCTCGAAGACCACTCGATTCTTTCTTCATCGAGCTCTTAATAGAGCTCTTGCCAGATGCTCTTATTGAAGCATGGGGGCCCCGATGTTTTTTTGATTTTTTTGGATCGTGATGAAGATGGGGTGATCCTTTTTTCTGTACAAACGTTTTTGAAGGCTCAAGTCCCGCGCTCAATTCTTGAGGTGTAGGATGTGAGCTATGGCTATTGTGTGCATAGTACCCCTCCAGTCGATCGGCTTCATTGCCTTGAGGTTCTCTAAAGCACTCAACCTTAT
>JBQCDM010000228.1:0-5286 GCA_051961235.1 Nucleicultricaceae bacterium (SeqCode) | reverse complement strand
TTATACCTTATTTACTAATTTTAGTGACGACACCGGCACCAACCGTACGACCGCCTTCGCGGATCGCAAAGCGAAGTCCCTCATCCATCGCAACAGGTGCAATCAATGAAACCTTCAACTTAATGTTGTCTCCAGGCATCACCATCTCAACACCCTCTGGCAATTCCACGCTTCCTGTCACGTCTGTTGTACGGAAGTAAAATTGTGGACGATAGTTTGAGAAGAATGGTGTATGGCGTCCGCCTTCTTCCTTCTTCAAAACATAGGCTTCACACTCAAAGTCTGTGTGTGGCGTAATTGTGCCGGGCTTTGCTAGAACTTGTCCGCGCTCAACGCCTTCACGATCTACACCGCGCAACAACGCTCCAACGTTGTCTCCAGCTTGTCCTTGATCCAACAACTTACGGAACATTTCAACGCCCGTTACTGTTGTCTTTGTGGTTGGGCGAATTCCAACGATTTCTATTTCTTCACCAACCTTCACGATTCCGCGCTCTACGCGTCCTGTTACCACAGTTCCGCGGCCAGAAATAGAGAATACGTCCTCAATTGGCATCAAGAATGGCTTATCGATGTCGCGCTCTGGTTGTGGAATGTAAGCATCAACCGCATCCATCAACTTCAATACTGCTTCTGTTCCAATCTCTGGATTCTTGTCTTCCAATACAGCAAGTGCTGATCCCTTTACAATCGGAATCTCATCTCCTGGATATCCGTAGCTTGATAGCAATTCACGAATCTCGAGCTCGACCAACTCCAACAATTCAGGATCGTCAACCTGGTCTACTTTGTTCATGAACACAACCAATGCAGGTACGTTCACCTGACGTGCCAACAAAATGTGCTCTCTTGTTTGTGGCATCGGGCCATCGGCTGCGCTCACTACCAAGATCGCGCCGTCCATTTGTGCCGCACCCGTAATCATGTTCTTGACGTAGTCTGCGTGTCCTGGGCAGTCCACGTGTGCATAGTGACGCTTGTCTGTCTCATACTCAACGTGCGCTGTTGAAATCGTGATTCCGCGCGCCTTCTCTTCTGGCGCCTTGTCGATTTGATCGTACGCTGTAAATTGTGCTCCACCTTTCGCCGCCAACACTTTCGTGATCGCTGCTGTCAGTGATGTCTTCCCATGGTCTACGTGACCAATCGTTCCTATGTTCACATGCGGCTTCGTCCGCTCAAACTTCGCCTTACTCATGACGTTATCCTTTTGTTAAAGTGTTCCACCTTAATATATAAATTAGCCTTGCTTTGCAACTATTTCATCAGCGATATGTTGCGGAACATGCTCATAATGATCGAATTGCATTGAATATTGTGCACGACCCTGGCTCATAGAACGCAAAGTATTCACATAACCAAACATATTTGCAAGAGGCACCATAGCCGACACAACGCGCGCATTGCCACGTTGATCCATACCACTCACCTGGCCACGACGGCTATTCAAGTCACCAATCACGTCACCCATGTAATCTTCAGGCGTTACAACCTCGACTTTCATGATAGGCTCGAGCAATTTAGGCGCGCACTTCTTAATACCTTCTCTAAATGCAGCACGTGCCGCAATTTCGAAAGCCAAGACGCTTGAGTCAACATCGTGGTATGCACCATCAATCAACGTCGCCTTAAAATCAATCATGGGGTATCCAGCAATGACGCCATTACCACATGATGATGCCAAACCTTTTTCCACACCAGGGATGTATTCTTTTGGAACCGAACCACCCACGATTTTGCTCTCGAAAGCATAACCAGCACCCACATCTTGTGGTTCGAATATAATAATAACACGTGCGAATTGACCAGCACCACCAGACTGCTTCTTGTGCGTGTAATCAACTTCAGCTTTCTTCGTAATCGTCTCACGATATGCTACTTGAGGTTGACCTACTGTTGCTTCAACTTTGAATTCACGACGCATACGATCGACAATAATTTCAAGGTGCAACTCACCCATTCCCTTAATAACAGTCTGACCACTTTCAGGATCACTCGCGACTCTAAAGGATGGATCTTCTGATGCCAAACGCGAAAGAGCAAGACCCATTTTTTCTTGGTCGGCTTTTGTCTTTGGCTCCACAGCAACTTCGATTACGGGCTCTGGGAATTCCATACGCTCAAGAACGATTTGCTTGCTCACATCACACAAAGTGTCTCCCGTTGTCGTATCTTTAAGACCACAAAGAGCAACGATATCACCCGCGCGCGCTTCCTTAATATCTTCACGAGAGTTCGCATGCATCAACAACATACGACCAATACGTTCACGTGAATCCTTAACGGAGTTATAAATATAAGAACCACTCTCAAGCGTACCAGAATAAATACGAACGAATGTGAGCGATCCAACAAAAGGATCCGTCATAATTTTGAATGCAAGACCTGAAAAAGGTTCATCATCTTTAGGTTGACGAATCAACTCATTCGCACCATCCACAGTCGTTCCGTGAATTTGACCAATATCTTGCGGAGATGGAAGATACGCGATAACCGCATCCAAAAGGGGTTGAACACCCTTATTCTTAAACGCTGTACCACACAACACTGGAACAAATGCATAAGACAATGTACCACGACGAATACACTTCTTGAGCATATCTTTATCGGGCTCTTGTCCGCCTAAGTATGCCTCAAGTGCTGCATCGTCTTGCTCAACAGCAGTCTCAATAAGTTGTTGACGGTATTCTTCTGCTTTATCCTTAAGGTCAGCTGGAATGTCTTCATAAACAAACTCAGCACCAAGCTTCTCGTCCTTCCAACGAATAGCTTTCATCTCAACAAGATCAACCACACCAACGAAGTCAGCTTCTGACCCGATCGGAAGTTGCACAACAAGCGGCATCGCACCCAAACGATCCTTAATCATGCTAACGCATCGATAGAAATCGGCACCAATACGGTCCATCTTATTCACAAAGCAAATTCTTGGAACTTTGTATTTATCTGCTTGACGCCAAACAGTTTCTGATTGAGGCTCCACACCTGCAACACCGTCAAACACGGTAACTGCACCGTCCAAAACGCGCAAGGATCGCTCAACTTCAATAGTAAAGTCAACGTGACCAGGCGTGTCGATAATGTTAATGCGGTGATCATCCCAGAAACAGGTTGTTGCAGCAGACGTAATTGTAATACCACGCTCTTGCTCTTGCTCCATCCAGTCCATGGTTGCCGCACCTTCGTGCACCTCACCAATCTTGTACGACTTTCCTGTATAGTAAAGTATACGCTCAGTTGTTGTCGTTTTACCGGCATCAATGTGAGCCATAATACCAATATTTCTATATTTCTCTAAAGGAGTCGTACGCGCCATTTTTCTAGTTCCGCCTAATTACTTTTTTTTACCATCTATAGTGTGAGAATGCTTTGTTTGCTTCAGCCATCTTTGTTGTATCTTCACGCTTCTTAATTGACGCACCGATATTTTGTGACGCATCCATTAATTCAGCACTAAGTCTGCCAACCATTGTTTTTTCTGAACGCTTCCTGGACATATCAATAACCCAGCGAATCGCAAGTGCTTGAGCACGATCAGAACGCACCTCAACAGGGATCTGATACGTTGCACCACCCACACGACGGGAGCGCACTTCAATTGTTGGCTTTACATTTCCAAGAGCCTCATGGAACACCTCAACAGGATCACGACCTGTTTTCTTTTGAATCTCAACAAGAGCTCCATACACAATTTTCTCAGCTGTGGATTTTTTACCGTCCATCATAATATTGTTCATGAACTTTGCTAAAACCACATCCCCAAATTTTGAGTCGGGCAGAGTAACTCGCTTCTCAGCAGCGCGCCTACGTGACATTTATATCTCCTACTTTGGACGTTTTGTACCGTATTTGGAACGGCCTTGTTTACGATTTTGTACACCTTGTGTATCGAGTGTACCGCGAACGATGTGATAACGAACACCGGGCAAGTCAGGCACACGACCACCACGAATTAGAACAACGGAGTGCTCTTGAAGGTTGTGACCTTCACCAGGAATATATCCTGTCACTTCAAATCCATTTGTTAAACGAATACGTGCAATTTTACGCAAGGCCGAGTTCGGCTTTTTTGGCGTTGTCGTACTAACGCGTGTACAAACACCGCGTTTTTGGGGACAGCCTTGAAGAGCGGGCACTTTATTACGTGCTTTAATTGTTTCTCTGGGCTTACGTATCAATTGGTTAATTGTGGGCATAAAGCCATATCCTTTCTTTGATTCATTGCACTAGTCGCACAAACAAAAACTAAAAAGGTGAATAGGTAGATCTTCGACCTACCTATGTCACTTTTTGATACTTTAACTGGCGGCATACTATTCAGAGTGAGCCCCACAGTCAAGACTTGAATTGCTTCTATGCTAAAATTTAATCCTATTTTCTTTACAAATTCTTTTACTTACACCGTTTCAGCAGGCATTTAGACCCCAATTTCACCTTGCGGTGCTATGGGAGCTGAAGGCAATGTATCCGTGGGATGTGCATTTTTACGAAGCAAATTGATCGCACTTCCAGTACCGGCTGGCACCAAACGACCCACAATAACGTTCTCCTTAAGACCTTCAAGCGTATCCACCTTACCTGCAATTGCAGCTTCCGTGAGTACACGTGTTGTATCTTGGAACGACGCCGCAGAAATAAACGAACGTGTTTGGAGTGACGCCTTTGTAATACCTTGAAGAACAGGGCGTCCCTTTGCTGGTCTACCACCAACGTCTAGGATGCGTTGATTTTCAAGATCAAACTCTTGGCGATCCACTTGCTCGTTAATCAGATACGTGGAATCACCCGCGTCTTCAATTTCTATCTTCTGCAACATTTGGCGCACAATGACTTCAATGTGCTTATCGTTAATAGGAACACCTTGGAGGCGGTACACTTCCTGAATCTCATTAATGAGATAGGATGCAAGAGCCTCAACACCCAACACCTTTAAGATGTCATGTGGAACTGCGTTACCATCAACAATCAACTCACCTTTTTGAACGTAGTCACCCTCAAGCACCGTAATGTGGCGCCCTTTAGGCACAAGATATTCGATTGCACCATCTTTATTGTCCTCTGGCACGACGCGAATACGTCTCTTAGACTTGTAGTCTTTACCAAACTCAACACGTCCAGAAATTTCGCTGATGATTGCATGATCCTTTGGAATACGTGCTTCAAACAATTCAGCAACGCGGGGCAAACCACCCGTAATGTCGCGCGTCTTTGAAGATTCTCTTGGAATACGTGCAATGATTTCACCGGCTGTGATCGAAACATTATTCTCCACACTCAAAACCGCAT
>JBQCDM010000227.1:0-2363 GCA_051961235.1 Nucleicultricaceae bacterium (SeqCode) | reverse complement strand
CCAATTCTTCAGATGGTGCTGTGATTGCTGAAGAATCATCAGCAGGCGGATCTAAGTCATGTTATGGTATTGCGTCATCTTCAGGATTTTCTCATATCACAGAGCAGTCAGGACACTATTCAAGTGTCACTGTTCTTGCGCATCAAGATGCTGAACGCCAGGTTCATTATGATTATACCTACCAAACGCACTTGGAAGATTTAGCAAATCCCAATGAATTGGGTAAGGATGTTGCGAAATGGGCTCGAAAAAAGCTCAAAGCACGTAAAATTACTTCTCAAAAAGTACCAATCATTTTTGATCCGCGCATGGGAGCCCGTATGCTTGGGTATTTGGTCGATGCACTCAATGGTAAAGCTGTGAGTGTTGAGGGACGGAGCTTTTTAAAACATAAAATGGGTAATGCGATCGCAAATGGCGGCGTTACGATTGTTGATGATCCCTTTATGCCGCGTGGACGAGGTTCAGTCTCTATAGATCACGAACTCATTGTGCCACAAAAAAGACATCTCGTTGATAGAGGGGTGCTTAAAAATTGGATCTTAGATCTTCGAACGGCCCGTAAAATGGGGCTTGAATCAACTGGCCATGGGTTTCGTTCGGCTAAAAGTATACCGGCACCATCATCCACCAACCTTTATTTGCAAAAGGGGGCAACGCATACGCCCGATCTTATTAAGTCAGTAAAACAAGGTCTCTATGTTTTTGATCTGATGGGATATGGTTATAATGTGACGACGGGTGATGTGAGCGAAGGCGCTATGGGTTTTTGGATTGAAAATGGTGAAATCACCTATCCTGTTCACGAAATTACTATTGCAGGTAATCTTTTTGATATGTTCCAATCAATGATTGTTGGCGATGACTTATCCTTTAAATACAGTGTTAATACACCCACAATCCTTGTGGAAGGTATGACGATTGCAGGGGTGTAAGCATCTATAATGTCTCAAACGACGCCGCAATCAACAGAGCACACAACAAATTGGCAGCGCAGTAAGCGCCTGCTTACTGTTTATGCACGCCCTTATGTGGGAAGCCTTATTTGTGGCCTGGTTGCTATGATTTTTGTGGCTGCATTTTCCGCGGCGCCTGCAAAGCTGATAGAGCCGATCATTGATGACATCTTTGTGAGCAGAAAGATGGATATGTTGTGGCCCGTTACACTGATGGTTTTTGGTGTGTTTTTACTCAAAGGTGTTGCAACATATATGGAATCTGTTTTTATGGCGTATGTGGGACAACGCATCATAACAGACATTCAAAAGGACCTATTTTCCCATCTTATTAAGGCGGATTTAGCCTATTTTCATAATCGTGCAAGTGGGCATCTGATTTCACACTTTAACAACGATGTGACAAAGCTTCAGACAGCGGTGACAGGAACACTGACAAACATTGTGAAAGATGCTCTCACGCTTGCATTTTTTATTGCGCTTATGTTTCATCAGGATTGGTTCTTGGCAAGTATTGCCTTTTTTATCTTGCCTATTGCGATTTTACCGGTTGCGCGTATGGGGAAGAAAATTCGTAAAGTATCAACCAATGTGCAAGAAGAGATGTCTACCTTAACGACTCTTTTGAACCAAGCATTTCAGGGGATGCGTCTAATAAAATCATATTGTATGGAGCATTATGAGGTAAAACGTATTTGGTCTGTTATGGAGGTTATCTCAAAGCGTACAATGAAGGCGATGCGTATTAAATCTGCATCCCATCCTCTTATGGAATTTTTAGGAGGCGTTGCTATTGCTATTGTGATTTTTTATGGGGGCAGCACTGTTATTAAAGGTGCTCAAAATCCAGGGTCCTTCTTTTCTTTTATCGCAGCGCTCATCATGTCTTATGAACCTTTAAAGCGTTTGGCAAATTTGAATGCAAACTTCCAAGAGCAAATGGCCTCCGCCACACGCATTTTTGATGTTTTAGATTTACATCCCCGCATTAAGGATCATCCAAATGCGGTGCCTCTTAATATTAAGTCTGGCGGTATTGTTTTTAAGGATGTTGATTTTGATTACGAAACGCGCTCCCATGTTTTAAAGGGTGTAACGCTAGACATTGCGGCTGGTAAAACAACCGCCTTTGTGGGACCAAGTGGTGGGGGTAAGTCAACCCTACTTAATTTGATTCCGAGATTCTATGACGTCAATACTGGCAGTATTATGATTGATCACCAAAATATTTCGGATGTGACATTGAAGTCTCTTCGTGATCAGGTCGCACTAGTAAGCCAAGAGATTGTTTTATTTGATGATACGATTGCAGCTAACATTGAATTTGGAAAGCCTGGCGCATCGAAGGAAGAGATCAAGCAAGCGGCCTTAGGGGCTGCAGCACATGATTTTATTGAAACGCTGCCC
>JBQCDM010000226.1:0-6926 GCA_051961235.1 Nucleicultricaceae bacterium (SeqCode) | reverse complement strand
ACAACACAGCGTTACGCCCATTTAGCTGATGAACCATTAAGAGCTGCAGCGGAAGTATTTGGAAAGAAGGTTGGGTGTATGAAGGTAAAGTCGAAATCGTGAGAGATAAACTTTTATTCTATCATTTCTCAAAACGCTGACTGAAAAAGTTCATAACATCCATAAAACACCCTAAGCGCGACCACTCACAGAACTCTTCGATGATATCGTTAATCTGCACTTCGATTATCGCAATCATAAAGAAAATCACCTCTTTCCTACATAATTGATATGCATTATTTGAGATGAGACGCCTTAAGAATTCTTCATCACAAATCAAGCAACTACATATGGGTATTAATTTCTTGCTTTCAAGTAATATTTGACAATTGAGAATGTTTTTTGTACTTATTATAAATATTCCAATAGATAGCAATGAACACAAAAGAGCTCTCATGCCTTACAATCCTATACGCGTTAACGACACACCATCTCAAACCGTCCAACAACGTATCTTGGATAACGATTTTTACACCCCCATTAGAAAAGAAATAACAAATGAGCGCTTAACCTATCTAGAGAATGCTTCTAAAAAATTAGATCTACCAGGGATATTTGGTCAGTTTAGCTCTGAATCTCATTATCTTAAAACCGTTGATTTATTTATCAAAGCAACCGAAGAAACAAGAAATAGAGGCATCTTTTTTCTTCGAAATGTTTTGCCCCACCTCAAAACATCTAACTCATTGTTGGATATAGGACCAGGCAACGGAAAACTCACACGTTGGATTGGTCGCAAATTCAAAGAAATTACATTGGTGGATCCCGTTCCTGAAGTGTTAGAAAATATTTCTGAGGTGTCGTTTCCAAAAGGATCTTTGTTGAAGAAAATTAATAAGTCCTTCTTGGAGACAATCCTACCACAAAACGCTTTTGACCTGATTGTTTTATCGCATGTGATGTATCATTTTCCTCAAGAAAAGTGGATTGATGTCATAGAAAAAGCGCTTAAATCCCTACAGCCAAACGGTATAATCGTTGTTGTCATTAACAGTGGACTCGACAGAGAAAAATTAGGCGATCTATTTAATGGTAAAACCTTTCCTGTTTTGAATCTAGCACACGCTATTGAGGAACTCGGCAAAGATGTAGAGTTTATTTCGTCTAAAGAGTCTTTTTATGCTCAGGATCTAACAACAATGCTGCACATCTGCGGCCTACACTTACATGACACTGGTGGATGTGCTTCAAGAGAAGATTTAGAAAAACACATTCAAAGTAACTATTTATTGACCAATCATGATTATAAAATGTCTGTATACCAACATTTTATAATTATTCGACATGAAGCTGATATCAACCTTACATGAAAAAGTACAATCAAGAACAAAAGAAGAGAATTATCCTTACTTTCTTTATGCGTTATTCCAAACCATAAGCAATCCTATCTATTATTGCTTATGGTATTATTCTGACCACACAACATACGATAGTTTTTTCGTAAGACTTGTTATCAACATTTTATGCCTTCCATTGTTGTTTCATAAGCATTGGCCACAATCAGCTAAAAAACTCCTTCCCTACTATTGGCACGCCACGATTCTTTATTCATTGCCATTCTTCTTTATCTTTATGCTGCTTAAAAATAATTTTTCCTATGAATGGTCCCTAAACTCTTTAACAGGCTTTGTTTTGTGTATCATTTTTATAGATGCAACACTCCTCACACTCTTACTACCCTTAGGGATAGGGTTAGGTATCTTATTTTATGACATATCAACACCATATCCCTTTTACCCATGGGAAAAGATTCAACCAGTCATAATAACGTATGGATCAATTATTATATTTGGAAAGTTATTTCTTATTAGGAATAGTATGATCCAAAAAGAGAAACAACGAACTCTCCAGATGCAGGCAGGTGCTATCGCACACGAGATGCGCACCCCATTGTTTTCCTTATCTGGTCTTGGACTTTTTTTAAAAAAAATTATTCCAGCCCTTATCAAAGATCGAAATACTTTAGATCCTGATCAACGAGAAGGAAATTTTAATGAAAAGCAAATTGCTCAAACACTAAAAGCGCCAGAGACTATCGAAAAAGTAACACGACAAGCATTCTCCTTCATTGATATTATGCTCATGAATTTAAGGGAAGATTTTAAAGATGCTGCCATTGGAGAATGTTCCATCAAAAAATGTGTTGAAGAGGCGTTAGCGGAATATCCCTTTGGGGGTGATGACCGCTCTATGGTAACGCTTCAGTGTGATACAGATTTTGAGTTCAAAGGAAACCCCCTTTTGATCAAACACATCTTTTTTAACCTTCTTAAGAATAGCATTTACTATGTGAAAGCAGCGAACAAAGGGGATATTACAATTAAGGCCGCCACAGTGGGTGGAAGACATACTCTTTTCTTTAAAGATACTGGAGCCGGAATTGCACCTGATATTCTCCCTCATATCTTTGATAAGTTTTATAGCCGAACCAAATATGGCACTGGGATTGGTCTTGCTTTTTGCAAGTCTGTGATGAAAAGCTTAGGAGGTGACATCAACTGTAAATCTCAATATGGCGAGTACACTGAGTTTATTCTAACCTTCCCTCCTCTTGAAAAATCTTAAATGTTTCTTAAATGATAGAGAGATACACTTAAAACTATAACAGTGTAGCGTTTTCACAAGGAATCTTCCATGAAATCTGTCTTGCCTTACTTTATGCCGACCGAAGTTGTTCTTGTCGACGATGATCAAACGATCCCAGAAATGGTTGAACTCCACCTTTCATCTCTCAATATCGCACTTAAAGTCTTTAACAACCCATTGGAATCTATTAATTATACCACACAACAAAGCACCTTGAATGTTCCAAAAATATTAGAGGAAGTCCCTGCCCAGATTTATTCACCCAACCGATTCAAGCAGATATCCACCATCATAGTAGACTACGACATGCCAAACATGAATGGTCTTGAAGTATGTCGGAAAATTACATCGCCCTATATTCAAAAGATTATGCTCACAGGTGCAGCCACGACGGATATAGCTGTTGCGGCTTTCAATGAAGGGGTTATTCATCAATTCATACAAAAAGATGATCCAGATGCATTTACCAAACTAGAAGCCTCTGTTGCAAAGGCACAAGAGCACTACTTTGAGCTAAAAAGCCATGATTTTACAAGTCAACTCTACACGGAATATCCTGAAGCAGAAATTCTAAAGGATCCTGTTTTTGGAGATTTCTTTCTGAACCTTATCCAAGAAAAGCAAATCGCCGAGTACTATCTCTTAGATACTATAGGAAGCTTCTTGTTCTTGTCAAAAACAGGAAATCCTAGCGCCCTCTTCGTCTTCAATGAGGAGACATTAGAATTCCAAGAAGATATGATTCCTGAAAATGACAGAAGCACTGATCGAGCACAAGAAGTCTATGCCAAGAAACAAGCCATCTGCTTTTATCCTTTCAATAATCAGGAGAAGTATGAGTCAGCAAACTGGAAGAGCTATCTTCAACCGCTAAAACGTTTGGAAAGTGAAAGCCCTGTTTTCTATGCCTATGTGACTGACCTTATCAATTTAGATCAAAGCAGAATTATCTCTTTTAAAGATTACCTCTCCAAATTGGATAAGTAATCCAGGGAATTCGTCTTTACTTAAGAAGTATCTATCTTGGACTGAACGCTGTGCAAGATCTGTATCCATTAGCCTACAATCCCCAAATGATCGTTTTTGTTACATGTTCTTCAGGTGTTCATTTTATCCTCCAAAATCCGCAAAAAAGCGTTCCAAAATAGGTGTTTTTAATATAGAGTGTTCCATAATATATAATTTATGGTTTTAGGACACTTCATGCTAATAGGATACGCCCGCGTCTCAACTCAAGATCAAAATAGTGAACTCCAACATGATGCTCTTATTCAAGCAGGGGTCGATGAACGTCACATCTTTATGGACACCGTATCAGGTTCAACACTCGACCGACCTCAACTTAAAATGGCTCTTGGTTATCTAAAGAAGGGTGATGTTCTGGTTGTTTGGAAGCTGGACAGGCTTGGGCGATCACTTCATGAACTTATTAGGCTCATGCAAGACCTCTCAGATAAAGGCATAGGTTTTAGATCCTTGACAGAAATGATTGATACAACCACGCCAGGTGGAAAGATGGTGTTTCACGTTTTTGGTGCAATGGCTCAGTTTGAGAGAGATCTCATCTCTGAACGTACCAAGGCAGGTCTTGAAGCTGCAAAACAGCGGGGAAGGAGAGGTGGGCGTCCCGTCACACTGACTCAAGAGCAAAAGAACTTAGCTCTTAGCATGATCGCTCAAGAGAAACCAATTGCCCTTATTGCACGCACTCTTAAAGTAAGCCGTCAGACTATTTATCGAGTGATGGGAAGATGAATGGATTGGAATAGTTGTCAGCTGGATTCCTTCTTACTAAAAACTAGAAAAATTCTTCATTGATTAGTAAATTTCTATCTAAAAGATATTCAGAATTAAAGGTATCTACAAGAAGAGAAGAAAATATTTTTCCTATATCTTTCGGCATGTTGTCGTAATATAAAATGATGTAATTTTCATTTGATTTTGGATGTTGGTATTTTTCTAATACTTTTGAGATCGATGAATACTTTATAATAGAGTATTTAGATGTTTTTCTAAATATTTTTTTCTTACTTATTATAATGTCTATGTCACGTGGTAAAACTATTGAAATCCCATCTGGCCAGAAACTTAAAGGCTTTATAAGATTAGATTCTTGATATAGATGCAATGGAGAAATATAAACATCTAGGTTTGAAAGCGTAGTATAAACTAAATTGTCAATACTGTAATTCCATTTCCAAAACTGATCCAGTAAGGATGTGGATAAAGGCTTGTATTTACTTAAACACAACTGCGGTTTTGCGGCTCTGCATGCAAAAGTATTATGATTCAACCAATTATTTAAGAAAGATTGCTCATCAAATTTTTCCGTAGTATTTTCAGCTTGAGGATCGATGATAGTGCTTGGAAAGTTTATAAAAAACTCAGATAATTCTTTTGCTGCTTCTAGTCCAAAGTAATGTGGACGACAAAAGTTAATATTAAATTCAAGATCATATTCATCCCCTACATTAAATGAAAAATAAACTCCCGTTGCTTCATTTTCATACCAGGCTTGAGCTTCACTAATTTTATAGTTTGATCGACTGGTAAAGTAGTTCATACACTCCTCAATCGGCCTTTTATTCTTCAGTTTAATAAAGAGATCGTAACTCATTAAAATTCCTTTAGAAAGAAGGGTTGCTCCTAGAACACAAAGAAAAACCTCTGCTAAGATAAATACATGCATCTTTGATGCATGTATTCAAAACAATCGGAAAATTCAAGAATTAATTAAGTTTTTTGCAGCAGACCTTAATGATATGCAAACAGATAAATTGACGAGATTAACTTTCATGCTCATATTTTGCATAATTTTGAAAGAGGCCAGGCCTAAACAAGGATTTTATCAATTTGCGTCGTTCATTGAAGGATTCGTAATCATCAATAACATCTGAAAGATGATCTGTTAGATTAAAAACATACCCATTTCCTAAAGGCTCAATCTTAAGTCCATGTTCCTTTAATAAAAGAAGATCTAGCTCCTTCACATACTCTTCCCCAAAGTAATGCCCCCATCCAAGTTGGGGTATGCCTTTCTTGAGGTGCATACTTGATACTCCATTTAAAAACAAATCAACCGCACTTCCTAAACCTGCACCTTCTCTTTCATTTTCTGTGAACACATGGACATATCCAAAGTAAGCTTTTGATCGGGTCACAAGCTCTTGAAACAACTGAAACCAATCGATCTTATTATTCCAATTGTATTCAAAGATCATTATTCCTTTTCCATATCCGTCTGTTTTAATATACCAGCTTCCAGAGACGGTATTTTTTCGACGATAAAGACCAGGATCTCCTTCCCAATATTCAAGCGCTGTTTCTGAATCAGCAACAGGGTTATTGACAGGTTCATAAAAATTAGCCGTTTGAGGCGCCAATAGGGGATATTTCTCATAGAAGAGTGATAGAATCTGTCGTCCAGAAGGCTCTTTGGAGATTTTATCACGTGTTACTAAAGAGATTAAAACATATTTTTTCCGCATAGTTTACCTCAATACCTTGTTGCCATCTAAGAACCGTTCAATCATTGTTTGTGTCGCAGGGTTAAACTCAAATATTTTTCCGCCTCCTCCTTCAGAAAGTCTGATTTCTTTTGCTAGCTGCTTAGAAATTTTCTCCGTACGTGGGCTAATGATAAGATTAAAACTGGTTACTTTCTCTTTAGCAAGGGCTGCTTGGGCCTGCAATTGTTTTGTAAAGGAAATATACTTCACATTTTTGATTTCTGACACACCCCATTCAATAGGTAAATCAGGAATTGTGGTTACATGTCCTTTTCCTTGTACAAAAACGGTATGGCTTGTTTTATTTTCAGTGATACGAAGCCATTCAAGCACAGATCCTTGGAAACCACGACCTTCTATTCTGTTTTGTTGTAATTGCAAAGCCCTTGATTGGAAGCTCTCATATACCCCATGAAATTCAAGTTGATGGCTCGGTGGAATAAGACCTTCTGTAGTATGGTTAGATGAAGAACCACCATTCGGGCTATCCGTAGTTGTTGTGCGTTGTGATTTATCCTTGTGTGTAAACTCAGCTTTTGTTGCAGATGGTTCTGGTGCAAGGCGCTTTCCAGTAGGCTTAGGTGCAAGCTTTGGAGCAGCGGTTTTCCCTTGAATAACTGTCTTTTCTAAACGGGAAGCAGTTTGGCGGGCTTTTTGCTGTTGAATGGATGCCGCTGCTTCTGCAAAGGATACGTTGCCTTTCGCTAAATCGCGGCTGGCTTTCTCGGCGTATCCAAGTTGACGGCTCGCTGAAGTGACATTTTCTAGGGATCTTACAAAGTTAAGGTTGGT
>JBQCDM010000225.1:0-2702 GCA_051961235.1 Nucleicultricaceae bacterium (SeqCode) | reverse complement strand
CGTATGACCCAGATGTCTATGAAGATTTACTTAATAAAGCGTATGTTTTCTCTATGAAAGCACACGGCTCGCAAACACGCGAGTCTGGCGATCCTTATTTTTCACATCCACTTGAAGTTGCAGGACTACTTGCGGACATGAAACTGGATCTTGCAACAATTATTACAGGACTCCTTCACGACACTGTCGAAGATACGATTGTTACTCTTGAGAGCATTCGTAAAGAATTTGGAGATGAAGTCGCGAAACTTGTAGATGGGGTGACAAAACTCTCTAAACTCGAACTTCAATCTGACAAAACGAAACAAGCAGAAAATTTTAGAAAGCTTGTTCTTGCTATGTCTAACGATATTCGCGTCCTTCTTGTTAAGCTCGCTGATCGTCTTCATAATATGAAGACACTACACTTTGTAAAATCAATCGATAAACGCAAACGCATTGCCCGTGAGACATTGGAAATTTATGCGCCACTTGCAGGGCGTCTTGGCATGCAGCATTTCAAAGAAGCCTTGGAAGATCTCTCTTTTAAAATTTTAAACCCCGATGCACGTGACTCGATCCTCAATCGACTTAAATTCCTCGAACAAGAGGGAGGTAAGAATATTATACAAGATGTGATCGACGAATTATCCGCACTCATGAGCAAGTACAACCTAAACGTTAGTATCTCTGGGCGCGTTAAAGCAACGTACTCCATTTGGCTCAAAATGCAGCGAAAAAATATCGCTTTCGAGCAATTATCCGATATTATGGCATTTCGCATTGTCATTGATTCTGTTCTAGAGGCTTACCAAGTATTGGGGATTATTCATAGCACCTACTCTGTGATCCCAGGACGTTTTAAAGATTACATCAGCACCCCAAAACCCAATAATTATCAATCGATTCATACAACCATCTTTGGCCCTAAAAAACAGCGCATTGAAGTTCAAATTAAAACGCGCTCGATGCATGAGATTGCAGAATATGGTGTTGCAGCACACTGGCAGTACAAGGAAAATAAAAAAGGTGAAGAAAATAATGGGTTCCAATGGTTGCGAAGCTTGCTTGAAATTCTAGAGCATGCTGCAGGACCTGAAGAATTTTTAGAACACACCAAGCTTGAGATGTATCAAGACCAGGTCTTTTGTTTTACCCCAGCCGGTGATCTAATTGCGCTTCCTAAAGGGGCAACACCCATTGACTTTGCCTATGCGATCCACTCTGAGGTAGGTAATCGATGCGTGGGCGCTAAGATTAATGGCCGCATGGCGCCACTTCGGACAATTTTAAATAACGGGGATCAAGTCGAGATTACGACCTCAAAAACACAAACCCCCTCTCCTACCTGGGAACGTTTTGTTGTCACAGGAAAAGCAAGCGCCAATATCCGTAAATTCATCCGAACACAGCAACGAAATCAATACATCAACCTCGGCCGGTCAATCCTTACAAAAACCTATCAACACGAGCATTTAACATTCTCTGAAAAAGAATTAGCAAAGATTCTAACAAAGTTATCACTGGATACATTGGATGATCTTTATGCATCCATTGGGGAAGGGCTACAAACAAGCCAAGAAGTTGTAAAACTAACCAACCCTGATTATGTATTTAAGAATGCGCCACGATCACGGGATGAGGTAAAGCTCCCAACAGGCGGCAAAGAACTCAGAGAGTCCGTGATCTCCATTCGCGGCCTTATCCCTGGCATGGCCGTCCATTTTGCCCGGTGTTGCCATCCGCTACCAGGCGATAAAATTGTCGGTATTATTATGACGGGGCGCGGTGTTACGATCCATACGTATGACTGTGACAATCTCAACAACTTTAATGATGAACCAGAGAGATGGATTGATGTTGCTTGGGATAACGCTCAAAAAACCAAAGAAGCACATATTGGTCGTCTGGCCCTTACCATTTCAAACCAACAAGGTGCCTTAGCCTCGATTACAACCATCATCAGTAAAAGTCATGCAAACATCATTAATCTTAAATTCACAAATAGATCAGAGAGTTTCTTCGATGTTCTGATCGATATTGAGGTTAAAGATTCCGAGCATTTGCTCAGCATTATTGCCTCATTGCGATCATCTCCCATTGTAAGCAGCGTTGATCGCGCCAAAGGATAATCAATCTATATATTGAGGCGATGGGTTAATTGGTTTATCTTACTGCAATCGTATATTATTGGGGTTTATCGTGTTAGCACTACAACCACTGTTATTTTCATCCGGACTTTTTCTATCAGCGTTATCGCTGGCCATGGTCCCACCGCTTACTATCGATTTTTTTTATGAAGATCCAAATTGGCAAGCTTTTGCGATTTCAATTTCGATTACAACCTTTTCAGGACTGCTACTGATTTTTGCAAACCGACCTGTTGGTCCGGTCAAACTCTCGGTGCGTGATACTTTTTTATTAACCGCCTTGAATTGGCTTATTGTTGCGTTTTACTCAGCGCTTCCTTTTATTTTTTCAAATAGCACCACCACACTGACGGATTCTTTTTTTGAAGCTATTTCAGGGCTAACAACAACAGGCGCCTCCGTTATAGAGGGGCTTGATCTTACATCACCTGGGATTGTGCTTTGGCGCTCACTTCTTCAATGGTTTGGGGGTATTGGTATTATCATCATGGCTTTAACAGTCATGCCAATCCTGCGGATCGGTGGTATGCAGCTTTTCCGAAACGAGTTTTCAGACCGTTCAGAAAAAATATT
>JBQCDM010000224.1:0-5970 GCA_051961235.1 Nucleicultricaceae bacterium (SeqCode) | reverse complement strand
AGTTTTCAGTCACATGGTGGTATACGCTGCATCAACCAGCGAGCATTATGAAATTTGCCGCATCCTCCATTCATCCATCGATGTTGATGCCCTTAGGCTTTATGTTTTTGGGATTTGCTTTGTTCTTTTGCGCTTTTCTTCTTTTGAATCTAAGGCGGATCTTCGTGCTTGCTAAAATAAAGCGCCTTACTGCGTTGGATGTTCACGCACATCAAAAGATGTATACGCTTTCTGAAAGGAACACATAATCGATGTTGATAGAACAGAATGCGAATCTCTATATCCATATGATTTATGGTGGTATGCTTGGAGGGCTTTGGGTTTTAGGCGTTGTTCTCTACAAACGGGAAAGGCAAGCTCGGAAATTGCTCTTGGATCTTGTGAGCGAGCAGCATGACTAAGAAGCAACAACGCATGACTGTCCTTGTTGCATCACTTATCTTGATGGGTGGTGCGGTTGCAGTGATCTTGTGGACACTTCGAGATAATATTGTTTTTTTTAAGACCCCTTCTGATCTGATGAATCGTCCAGTAACAGGTGCCTATGAACGGCTTGGTGGGCTCGTAGAGCAGGGTAGCCTTAAAACGAACTCAGACGATTTGAGTGTGATTTTTGGGGTCTCCGATGGACATGCGGCAGTGAACGTGCGCTTTAAAGGGATTGTGCCTCAATTGTTTCGCGAGAATCAAGGCGTGGTGGTGGAAGGGCGCTATCAACCTCCCTATTTTGAAGCGGAAAAACTTTTTGTAAAGCATGATGAATCCTATCGACCGCCCACGGCCCTCGAGTTAGAAAATGCAAAAGGGGCAGAAGAAAAACGTGCGGTTATGGTCCAATCGTTGGAGGAAGAGTGATGATTGGTTGGGGAGAGAGCGCACTTTGGGCGAGTATGATGAGTGCCCTTGCAGCAGCAGGTATGGGGCTTTGGCTCCCTTTTATCCAGCAAAATAAAAAGCGGGTATTAAACCTTATCCAAGGCGCTTCTTTCTTTACCTTTTTTTGTGTGCTACTTGCACTGGTGAGCTTAGTTCTTGCTTTTTTAGATGATGATTTTAGCCTTGTGATTATTGCTGAAAATAGCCATAGCTTGACGCCTTGGATCTATAAGCTCGTAGCGCTTTGGGGGAATCATGAAGGTTCCATGGTGTTATGGTTGACCACCTTAAGTTTTATAACCGTGATCTATCATGTGTTTGTGCGCGGCCACGATGTGTCTTTTCAAGGAGCAACACTGGGGCTGCAGCATGTTATTTATGTTGTTTTCCTTATCTATACGCTCTTTTTTGCTGATCCTTTTGCACGCACGCTCTTTGAGTATAATGAAGGGCTCGACTTAAATCCTCTGTTGCAAGACCCTGCTATGATATTTCATCCCCCAGGTTTGTATTTAGGCTTTGTGGGCTCTTCACTCCTTTTTTCCATAACCCTAGGCGGGATGCTGTGTGGGCATCTTAGTGATGCTTGGATTAAGCATGTGCGTTATTGTGCGCTTAGTGTTTGGAGCATTATGATTTTGGGTGTCGCCTCTGGAAGTTGGTGGGCATACTATGAGCTTGGCTGGGGAGGATGGTGGTTTTGGGATCCTGTTGAAAATGTGGCACTGGTTCCATTTCTTCTCTTAACCGCATTTATTCACGTGATGATGATTTATGCAAAATCGGGTCGTCATCAATTTCTCACGCTTCTCTTAGGTTGGGGGACATTTGCGTTTGTTTTGGTTGGAACATTTTTTGTGCGCTCCGGATTGTTAATGTCTGTGCATTCCTTTGCAGCAGACCCACTTCGGTGCTGGGCCTTATTTGGATGCTGCAGCATTTTAGTGTTCATGGGACTTGCCATTCATGTGTATAAGACAATACCAACGTTTCAAGGCCCCTTGAATTTGGGCGAACGTCTGCCATTCCTCTCACGTGGTGGGCTTTTACTGCTGTTTTCGCTGATTCTGCTTTTAATGTCTGCAATCATTGTTTTAGGCACGTTGTATCCACCTTTTGTTCAAGCGGTGTTTCATACTGAGCTTATGGTAGGCGCTTCTTATTACGAGGTCTTAATCCTCCCCTTGGCACTCCTTGTTTTGGGTCTGGGTGCGCCTTCTTTTATGATTAAATGGCCGGCAATCGATATAAAAAGCGTTCTTCTGCGCCTTCAGATACCATTGATCGTCTTTTTGATGATCCTGCTTTTTATGGGCTATGCAACCCATAATCCCGACATTTTGAAAGTTGCCACGTTTGCTTTTACAGCCTTTTTTATGTGTGCAACGGGACTTGCCTATATCCAAAAGCTTCCGGAGATTTGGAAAACAGGAGGATCTAGAGATCTAGTGTTTTGGAGATCGCTCATAGCGCGCCACGGCAAATACCTGGCACACATGGGCTTTGGGGTCTCGCTTCTTGGTATGAGTGTTGATACGCTTTGGAAAAAGGAAGCTCTTTTTGCATTAAATGCGGGAGATCATGCCGTCGTTATGGGATATGATTTTTCCTTTGATAGATTAAAAGAAGAAGAGGATGCGCGCACCATCTTAGAAGAAGCAACGGTTACGATCCGTAATGCTACCACACACGAGCCTCTTGCAACACTTCTGCCGAAGCGTCAAATTTTTGTGCCGCGACAGGTGTTGGCGAATGATACGGCGCTCTACCACAATGGGCTCAGCGATTATCATCTAACATTGGGTGAAAATTTAGAAGATCACCGAACCGTCTTTAAACTCCAGTATCATCCCTTTGTCTCGCTTATATGGATTGGGGCATTGATGATGATGCTTGGAGGCGTTATCATATGTTTTAAACCAAGGAAGGCTTAACTATGACGTTTAAAAAAATACATATTCACCTATCCATTGTTATTGTGACTGTACTGGCACTTGGACTTCTTTATGTGATGCTTCAAGATAAATTGCATTCAGTTAATACAGCAACGGGTGAGGCTATGCCCGCCTTTACGCTTGAGACGTTTGAACCCGTTGCAACAGATCCGCTTACTTTTTCAGATCAGAGCTTAAAAGGACAGGTAACATTTGTTGTCTTTTTTGCAAGCTGGTGTCCTGGATGTGTTGCTGAACATCCCTCATTGGCGCTTATTGAAGGGCGGCAAGGTCTTTTACGGCTTGGCGTTGCGGTACAAGATAAAGATACATCCCTTGCACGTATGCTGAAAAAGAAGGGTAATCCTTTTGATCGTATTGGGTCGGATCGCGATGGACAAGTTTCCAACATATGGAATCTTCGCGGTGTTCCTGAGTCATTTATTATTGATAAAGCTGGGTTTATCCGATTCCATCATTCGGGAGCGCTCAACACGTCTATTATTCAAAAAGAGATATTACCGTTGATTGATGCCTTGATTGCAGAAGGGGATGATGGTGCATCTTCACAAAAAGTACCGATGAGTGACGATGCTTCAGCAGACTAATAAAAACCTATGGCAGAAACATGGGCAGTGGGTGATGCCACTCTTGTCTCTTGCCTTTATTTTGTTCAAAAGCGCTCTTGTACACGATTGTGCTGTTGCAGAGACGAGCCAGCCTTATATTCTGGAGGATGCCAAATTTCAGCGCGCCGTGCAGCTTTTTGAGCGTGTGCGCTGTCTTGACTGTGTCGGGCAATCCATTAAAGATTCAAACACGAAGAACGCTCAAATGATTAAGGCGTTGATCTGGGAGGCGCTTATGGAAGGACAGTCGGACCTGGAAATCGAGCAATTTTTGCTGCAACGCTATGGCCCAAACATACTAACCCGTTTGCCAGATACGCCCATATCATACGCACTGATTCTGATCCCCGTTTTGTTCTTGGGTATGCTTATCGTTTTTGCGTATTACCGCTTAAGCATTTCACCTGAAACCTCAAAAATAATTACAACTCTTCAGAACCAATAATTTCTTTAATGCTTGCTATCCACGGCGACACTTGTGCGCCATAGCTTTCTGATCCCGTTGGAAAGGTGTAATAGCTGAGCATTTTATTCAGATCTTTGATGCGATAGGAAAAATAAGTCGTAGCGGCTGTTATAAATGATGAGCAAAAGCCAAGCAGAGGTGAGTATAAAAAAGCTTGATAGGTGAAGGCGCTCCCGACTGCAAGGGTTACGACGCTAGAAGATGTTGGGTTTTTGATTGAATTAACCCAATCATGAAGCTTATAAAACGTCTTGGCAGCTATGGGGTGCTTCTGACTAAATTCATTTGTTTGCCAGTAGGGGATGCTGGCGATAGCAATACCAACCACCTTATTATCCGATGAGCGCAAAGCAGCGCCTGAAAATCCAGGAGGAATGGGACGTTCATAGGGTGTTGCTTCTGGTGATCCATGGAGGTAATAGTGCCCGTTGAGGTCAGGGCCATCACCCGTATTATAGATTGTTTTGAAAATGGGAGATAATTTTAAGCTCATAAAGCTTGGTACCAGCAGCTGATCCAAAGATGTAGTCTCACCATTATAAATCACAGGCGTTTTGGGGGTATAGGAGGTCAAACGGCTGCCATAGCCCGCGATGAGGCAAGTGCTTGGTTGACCTGGATACGGTTGGAACATTGTGCGGACTTCTAGTTCTGCAGGTATGACGTCTTCTGGCCAATCTAGAATGAGGCCAATGGCCAAAAGAGAACGCTTGAACCCAACTTTATCTGTTTTTGTCACGCGGTTTAATTGATGAATGGGGCGTTCTACTTGGTCTTGGAATATGGCGGTATGTCTATTACCTTGCACGGTGTCGGCCAATGTTAAAAGAAAGACTTTCTCCTCATGCTGACACAAGGTTCCGTTTGCTTGATATGCAAGCTTTTTACCTTGATACGATCTTACAATGCAGGCATTTGAATACTGAGGTTGACGTGCTGGTTCTTCAAAATAGCTCATGTCAGGCATTCTGGATGCTGAAAGAGAAAACGAAAAACAGAGTGAGAAGGAGATTATCTTAAGAATCATTCGCTGCATGCCATTACCTTTTCTTGAATGGAGCCTTAAAAAAATATTATTTATTTTTACGTAATTTGAAATTTAAATCCAATTAAAAATGCCGATAGAATCACATGTTGACTTTTTGTCATATTTTTTATACTTATTAATTTTTATTATTTTGTAGTGCTCATGAAAACATATCTTTTCTATATTTATTTTGTCATTTTAAATATTATCTCATGCTCCGCCCAAGCATGCCTCGATCATAAGGATTGGACGGATGGTGATTCTATTGAGGATGCTCGTATTACAACGCATTCCCTCCATGAATCTACAACTCACGTAGACGAATGGCTGAGGAAGTTTGATCATCCCTGTTATCAGGTACGTGAACAGATTATTGAAGATTTAAAATGGTTTGGTATGGAGGACGGGGCACTGGATCGTGCGCGCTTTAATGTGCCGCTTTTGTGTTTTGGCACGGGTAAAAACAAATATAATCTATGTACTGCAAGTGTGAGGCCCACTTTTGTGGAAGAGGGAGATGAAACGGTCGATATCAAAAATAGGTTAGAACCCGATCATAACTTTAATGCTTTTAGTGATCTTGCTCTTCATAGCTTATGTATGCGCCAAAAATCCTATTCAGCCATTTATTTTGGGCATGTTGCGAACTATTTTCCGCCTGATGCTTTTCTTTTTCAGTGTTATGCAAAACTCCTAAAATCAGGGGGCGTTTTTCTTTATAAAAGTTTTGCTTTTCTAGACTCTGTCGTTATTCCCAAAATATTGGGTAAAAGCACCATGGAGGAAGTTGAAGATCTATATAAAACAGTGATGTCGCAAAATGGTTTTTGCAATATTCGGGTTATTGAACGCGATGAGACTGAAGGATTGAAGGATGGCGTTGGGGACGTGGTTGGACGATCTTATATTATTTATGCAGAAAAGGACGACACATTTACAAAGGAACTTGTGGCACCTCAAGAGAGTATGCAATTTGATCTATCAGAGAGCATCTCAGCATGGTTATCCAGAGAATCCGAAGTGTCCGTTAAAGGTCCA
>JBQCDM010000223.1:0-14904 GCA_051961235.1 Nucleicultricaceae bacterium (SeqCode) | reverse complement strand
CATTTTGTGTTTTGATTTTACACGTTGTACAAATTCAAGTGCTTCATCACTTTCATCACCTGAAGATGTAGAGTAGGGTGAAGAATTCTCTGAAGTAAAAATACTACTATCCTCATCTGAATCACTTAAATCAGGGGAAGATCCACCCTCAGTATGTGCAATAAGACTTAAGTTCTCTAATGAAGCGCTAAGCTCATCAATATTCTTGTACTCTCTTTTTGTGGTTGGTGTTGAAAGTGTAGGATAAAGCACACGAGACTTTCTTTTTTGCTGTCCATTGATGGTGCGTAATTCTTCTGCAATCGCATCAAATTCTGCATCATGCTCTTGAACAAATGTTTCTGCAATCATGCGCAAAGCTGAAAGATTTTCAACGCTATCAAGTGCTGATAAAGATTCAGGAATGACAGGTTGGAATCTATAATAACGACGTTTGTAATAACCATCTCCCATTTCAACAGGAGGGAGTAGTTCATTGAGCTGGTAATCAACAACAGAACTCACACCATCCATAGTGATGTTGATGGTTGGGAGGACCCAATACAGCGCTCCTTTGTTTTGAATGGTATCGTAATCAACCGTTTTGACAACACGGCCGGTACCAAAGTTTACAACAAGCCAGTCCGTTGCATCCGGGAATTTTTTGCGCGCTTCGACAATGGCAGACATAGTAATATTATTACATACGTTGCCTCCATCAATGCCTGATACCACACGTCCTGTTTTAGATTGTATGCTTGCAACAGGGAAATAGGTTTGTGCTGATGATGTAAACCGCGCAACATCCTTCATCATGAAATCAGAGTCATCTTTATTTTTAGCACTTGCGCTTTTAAAGAAGACGGGAACATTGCGGGTGACATCAAAGCCAGCAACAATCACGTTGCTAAGAGACTCTGATAGGTAAGTATTTCCAAAATAGTCATCTGCAACATCCTCAATACCCGTTGATGGGTATAGGGGTGACCATAATCCCCATAGGGAGGTTACAGAATTGTATAAAGATTTAGGAAAGATGCGATCGCCTTCTTGTGGCATTAGGTTGATAAGATCTTGAGGAGAGAAGGCAGGTTTTGTTGGGTCATTTGCGCTTGGTTTATTGAGCATAAGAGCTTCAATACCTCCGACCGATGTGCCGCCCCACATATGGACAAGGGGTGTTAATTCTTGCCCCACTTTCTTTTGTAACGCATCGAGCATTACTGCGGGCAAGATACCGCGTGTGCCACCGCCATCGATTGTAAAAATAACGACAGTTTTATTTTTTTTACCAGATTGTTCTGATGATCCGATATCGCTTGATGCAAATGCGGGAATAATTAGCTTGCATGAAATAATAATAGGTAGAAAATTTTTACTTCTAAATAAATATCTCTTTAACAACATAAACATAAAATCCTCCTGAATGATTAATTTTATGTTATTTGCTAAATACTTATATATAGTTTATTATTTACTTATTTTATATTTCACTTTTGTTAATCTATTATTTATATTGACAAAAATAATTCAATAATTTTTCATAAATATTTCTTTATATTTGTATTGTTTTACTTGTTCCGCAAAATGTTAAGCGGATAATTATGAATTGCTTTTTAGGGATTTATTGCATATTGATGATGATAAAGGGGCAATATGAGTCAAAAATTATTATTAAAAAAATTAATGTACCGCGTGCATTATAGAAGCAGTCGCGAAGCTGATTTGATCTTTAAAGCTTTTGTTGAAAAAAAGATTGACCAGCTCAGTGGAGAAGAACAAGAAATTTTTTCAGCATTAATGCAAGTCGACGATTTAACGCTCTTTCAATGGATAGAAGAAAAAGTTGACTGTCCATATCCCCAATATCACGCGCTCTTAAATAAAATAAAAGTTTTCATTCAGCAATTAAATTCAGTGCAATAAGCCCATATTCATAATTCATATTTTAACACAAAAGTCACATTTATCTTGCCTATCAGCCAAATCGTTGTCTATAAGTTTATAAGAATGTGAGGAAAAATCATGGATTGTAAAGACCACGAGTCTGGCTTTAGCCTTATTGAAATGTCAATTGTTCTTTTAATTATAGGCCTTATTATTGGGGGGATTTTAAAAGGACAAGATTTATTAGAAAGCGCAAAGCTTAAAGCGACCATGTCGCAGATCAATGAATTTAGAATTGCAACGAATATTTTTTATGACAAGTACGATGCTCTGCCAGGTGACTTTGAGCACGCGCAGCAAGCGATCCATCCATCTCTCAAGAATGGCAACGGTAATGGAGTGGTTGAAGGCACAGGCCTTACGCTTCAAGGAGAAGGACATGAAGCTTTGTCGTTTTGGGCACATCTTGCAGCGGCAGGATTGATTTCTGAGCCAGGAGCGATTTCATCTGGTGGTGTGGCGCGATTTGGGCAGGGGGCTCCTGCATCAAAAATGGGGGGTGGATTTACCGTGCGACATAATCCTGCCCCTGATTTAGAGGGACATTGGTTTGTTTTAGGTAAAGAAAATGGTGTGCGCGGCGATGCCGCACTGCTAACAGCAGAGCAAGCGCATGCCATGGACCGAAAAATGGACAATGGGGATCCGCTTTCTGGACGCGTGCAAGCACGTGACGGACAGGATCAAGCGCCTGGTTCTTGTGTTCAGCAGGGGCGTTATAATATGCAAAATAAAAAGCCAGCATGTGTTCTCTACGTGCAGTTTTAAAGAAGTTTGATGACATGCTCCTGGGTATGAAAAAATTTTTTTCTGGCTCCTCGGGTATTACGCTGATTGAAGTTGCAATTGTTCTTGGCATTCTTGGTATACTCGGTGGGCTTAGTTTGCCCTTGTTGACAAAACAAATGGCGTTAAAACGGCATCTTCAAGTCAAAGAAAATCAAGAAAAGATACTAACCTCTCTTGCTGTATATCTTATCCAAAATGGCCGATTGCCGTGTCCTGCAGAAGACGAAGATCAGGGGAGGGCTGCAAAACGCTGTGATCAATTGAATCAGGCTATTGGTCGTGTTCCTTTTGAAACGCTCGGCTTATCGAAAGCGGATGTCTATGATCATCAAAAGAAAGCTTTGATGTATGCCGTTGATCCAACGCTTACAAGAACCGCGCAATTACATGGAAATTTGAGCTATTGTTCTGCTAAAGGAAACTTTATTCGATTGTTTTTGGATCATGACAACGTCACAGAGTTGTTGCAACATGACTTTGTTGCGGTTGTAGTCCTCAGTAAAGGAACAATTGAATCGTTAAGAGAGCAAGGACACTATCTTCTATCACGCGGAAATTTAACACTACGACTTGATAACGTGCATGGAGCAGGCCAGTCTCAAGATAGGATAGCGTGGGCATCGAGGCATCATTTGATTGCGTGGTACGGCAAATATCCTTGCCCACCCGCATTGGCTGTAGACTATGAGCGAACGCATTACTAATTTTTTTGTTTTATTGAGCAACTGCCTTTGATCGTTTTCGAGGAAGGAGCATGATAGGATTCATTAACTTTTAATTTGAAGTTATGCTCCCTGTCTTGGTTTTTCCATATGAAAGTGACAGTCTCATGCGTAACAGCTTTGATCTGAAGAACTTGAGGTGAATGGTTTGATGTAAAACGCTCTCCATTCACCCAAACAACCCATTCTTTTGGAGAAATCAGTGCAATGCCTTTAAGGTGAATACAGTGGCTGTGTCGATAGTGCAGTTTTTCATAAGGCATAGGTGTTGTCTTTGATTGTGATGCATCGGGAAGCGATTGGGTGTCTGGATTAAACAGTGAAAAATGCCAGCTCTCATCGCTTTCAGCATGCACATTAAGGCTGATAAAAGAAAAAAAGAATATTAAACAAAATCGCATATTAATCTTCCGCTTCCTGCTTTGTGATAACAAATAATGTTATTTTTCCTCGAATCCCTGGTTGTTCTGATGACGTGAGTTTATATTTTTCAATACGAATAGTCTCAATCAGGACAAATCCTGGAAATTGATTTTTTATGGCATCAATGAATCGAAAAATAGACCGATCATCCCTACTTTCACAGAGCAGTGTAACGTCAGTCTTCTGGGTTGTTTTATCAAGCAGACCATCCATGTGCACAGTTTTTTGTATCGTATAGGTGAGATGATCTAAATGCGCGCTTTCAGCCAATTGTGAGAAAATTTTAGGAAAGGTAGCGCGTTTCGTGTTCAAAAATACTTTCTGTGCTTGTTCTGAGGAGATAACGTGAAACACTTCTTGGTAAGCTTTTTGATCAGAACGTATGTCCTGGATTTTTTTTAGATCGTCCGTGATTTGTAACAGGTGCTTTTGATATCCTTCCTGAAGGGCATAGAAATACCAGCAGGGTAGAATAAAAAGACCTGTTAATAGAATATTCAACACGGCAGAGCGATGCGTCCTTATAAGGTTTTGAATCTTAGAGTCTAATTTCAATGGCAACCTCCTCGTGCGTCGGTTTGGAAAGCTTTTTTTCATGCAAGGAAGACAACCATTGACCAAAAATATGGGGTGATTGTTCTGCCGCGTCTTCAAGAATTCGATAGCGGATAGAATTAAGATCAAAAGAAGATTTAAGTGTACTGATCATGGCATCTAAAGTGCCACGCTCATTTGACAGCATATGTCCTTCTAAAATGATAAAAGGATCAAGGGGCGATATTAAGAATTCAGGATTCTTCCATTCTAAACTCTCTAGAATAAAAGTGTTTTGAATGTTTGCATTTGAAATTTTCTCGAAGTCAGTGAGGGGATCTTTGATCAGGGTACTTAAACGGATTAAATCATCATCAAATGTGCTTGAATTGTGTTGCTGGGTCAGTTCTTCCAATGTGACTTGCTGTTGCTTACAATCGCGTGACATGGACCAAGCGGAATAGGCAAAGAGACCGGATAAGACAGATGATGTGATCAGTGTCAGTTGTCTTAGCGTTGTGGCAAATCGTGATAGTTTATAGCGGAAGGTGCACATCAATCCTTCTGCATCAGAGGCTTTAGGGCCTAAGTTGCCATTTTTTGTGATGCGATAGAGGGCTTTTTCAATAAACTGTGCAGATACATCGACGTTAAAATGGGCTTCTGTTGTTGAGGGCAATCCAACATATTCAATGATTTTTGCTATATTACTTTTTATGTTCTCTGCTTGTATGAGGATATGAAAGGGGGCGTCATGTTTATTTTCATTGCGTTTTATAAAAAATAACGTTTCTTCAAGATCTGTGGAAAATGCAGGCGATGCTATTTTAAGGCGTCTAGAAAAGATCACCGATTTTCCATAAAACCCCATAATATTGAGATGTTCATTATGCTCAAAAAAGAACAACGTTTTGGTATTGGAGGGTGTTGGATAGATTTTGCCTATCCAGTTGCAAAGTGCGAAAGGAAGGGCGTAGCATCCTTGAATCAAGACACCGTTCTGGTTAAGGCAGGATAGCCATTGAAGCACAGTTGGGGAGGAGAGAAGATATGCGTTATAGGACATCTCGTCAGATGTGGTCTTTTCGTAATGGTATCCAAGTGGCGATTGTGCGTCATAGGTGGAGTTAAGCGTGTTTCGAATCAAGGCATCTCGATTGCGCCTCGAGACCAGAGGGAGCGTTCCTTTTGTGATCGTCATGGCAGAATCATTCACCATCACAACACAATTCGGTATATTTTTTAAAGAAACATTCCCTGCCAAAACATCACTCTGAAGAAGCGTGCCTTTTGCATAGAATTGATTTTTCTTAAAATGGTAGTGGATGGCGGTTGAATCTTCAATAATGAAGATATTTTTTGTTCTAGAAAAAAGTTGCAATTTTAACCTCTAAATATCAAGCGCACTTGCATGTTCGTAAATGGGCAGAAAAACGGTCCAAAAGAGCAAGAGTAAAAGACTGGCCACCAAAGAAAGACCCATGGGTTCGATCCATTTAAGGCTGCTTTTGATGCGGTTTTCATAGCTTTGAAGTAAATATGTTGCAGCACATAAAAGGGATTCGTTAAGACGCCCTGATTTTTCCCCTGTTTTAAGAATAAAGACAAGGATGGGGTCAAGGGCCCTTAAGTTTTTAAAGCCTTCGCTCAAAGGGAGGCCTTGCTGAATCCAAGTGGGGATTTGTTGGAGGTCCTTTTGGAGTGCTTTTGTGTGAATCAGGCTGACACTTTCATTCAATGCCGACACAAGGGGTAGGCCATGTTCTGTAAAAAGAGCTAAGTTTCTAAAATACAGCCCTAAGTCTCGTTTCAGTGAGAACAGTGCGTAGATAAGACCATACCGCCATATGGAGTGACCATTTAAAGTAAAACGCATGATTTTGTATAAGATGACAAGCAATGATCCAGTGGCTGCAAGAACCATCAGTGCCGACCATCCAGATTCACTCAAGGTAAAAATAAAAGGTTGCTCATTTTTTGGCAGGCCCAAAATATCAAAAAACTTTTTTGCCTCTGGTATCACGTTGCAAAAAAGCGTGAATAAAATAACAACCACAATGCATAAAAGAATAAAAGGATAACGAAGCGCTGACTTCAATTCTTCGAGCGTCTTTAATTGCAGAGCAAGATAATCATGTATGTCATGGAGTGCTTTTGTGTAGTTTCCCGTATGATCGGCTTGGCGCATCAAACAGACAATAACACGATCAAAAAGAACATGTTTTTCAAAAGCCGTTGCAAATTTTTCACCTCGGTTAACCGTGTTTTGAATATCTAAAAAAATGCCACGCATTTTTGCATGAGGTATCGTATGCGTTATGATCTTTATGCTATCGATCAGAAGGATACCTGATTTTGAAAGCTGGGCTAATTGATGAAAAGCAAACACGAGCTCGTTTAAATGCTTTGATCGTGAGAGGAATTTAAAGGGTGTCGAGCGGCTTTCTTTATAGCGCACCAAAAACATATCTTGGCTTTTCAGCATCTCTACAAAAGCTTCATGTTTATCACCTGACCAGGCGCTTTTGATATACTGCCCATCACGGCTAACGGCTGTAAATTTATAGTGCAGCATGATGATCCGGCGTGTAATGAATAACGCGTCGCACTTCCTCAAGGCTTGTTATGCCTTGCTTGATTAGGAGTGTTGCGTGGTGATGAATCGATTGATGGGTTGCCTCAAGGCTGGCTTCCAGATGCTTTGAGGTTAGCTTTCCTTCTAAAATGGCATTTTCTAGATTGGTATTCATCGGCACAATTTCCGCAATGATGGTTCTGCCTTTATATCCAGTATAATGGCAACTAGGGCATCCTTTGGGTTCGAAGTGGATTTCGTCAGTGGTCATTTTACAGAGTGAGCACAGTTTTCGAACAAGGCGTTGAGCAATAATGGCAAGCACGTTATTGCCGATCAAATCAAGGCTCATGCCAAGATCCTTTAGGCGAAACAGGGAACCAAAACAATCTTTTGTGTGGAGTGAGGAGAGCACGAGATGTCCTGTTAAAGAAGCACGAAATGCCATTTGAGACGTCGTTTCATCTCTGATCTCTCCAATCATGATAACGTCTGGATCTTGGCGTAATACTGAACGCACGCCATCTCCAAAAGTTATCCCATGATCTTCATGGATAGAGGTTTGTCTGACCTGAGGCAGGGTATATTCAATGGGTTGTTCTAAGGTCATAATTTTTAAGGAGGAGGAGAGTAAATAGTTCAAGATGCCATATAAGGTTGTTGTTTTTCCTGAACCTGTGGGTCCTGTGACCAAAATCATGCCTTCAGGGTGAGAGGCCAGATTTTTTATGTGTGAGAGTTGTGTGGGGGTGAATCCTAATTCTTCAAGATTTTTGTGGGCAACTTTTTGGTCAAGAATACGTACCACAATATCTTCGCCATGCAGTGTAGGGTGCATAGAAATGCGAAGGTCAATAGAGCGACCATGAAGCGTTAAAGAGGCGCGTCCATTTTGAGGGTGGCGCGTTTCTGCAATGTTGAGGTCAGCCATCACTTTAAGACGCACCACAATGCTTGGCCAATATTTTTTGTGAAAGGTGATGAGGGGTTGTAAGAGGCCGTCAATGCGTAATCTGGTGCGTACAAATGTTGGTTCAACTTCAAAATGCAAATCTGATGCATTTTGATCAATGGCATGAGATAGGATGTTTTCGACAAACTCAAGGGCAAACGTTGGTAATTTTTCAGCCGCATCGGTTGTAAGAGCGTCAAGCTGTAGAAAAGATTGAACTTTGTCTAGTGTAGATGCTGCATCATAGAATGTCTCAATAATTTTTTTGAATTCGCCGCGTAAAGCAATATGGCGTATGATGGTAAGCGCGTTTGGAAAATATGATTTTACGCTATCTATCGCTTGTATATTAAAGCCATCTGTCATGACAACGTCGAGGGTGCCATCCTTGAAACATAACGGCATAATTTGATGTGCGAGCGCTTTATCCATGGGCCAATGGTTCAATAAGTCTTGATCAATAGTCGTATCTTTACCGCAAAAAGGGATAAAATCATGGGAGTGTGTGAGGATATCTCTTAGCAATTCCTCTGTGATGAATCCTAATTTTATATAGGCTTCTTCAAGAGATAATCCTAACCTCTGTTGTTCGATGCATGCGATGCGATGCCTGTCTTCAGATACAATGCCTAATTTTTTTAAGTGCTGTGTTAAATCAAATGAAAACTTTGATCGTTGTAATGGAAATTCATCTCTAGATTTGGTCATTGCCAATTTGTCTTTAAGTATTCTTAATCTCAATTAAAAATTTAGCCGTATTGATAACTTTATAGCGCGGTTTGGCAAATTTGCCAATGTTGTTTTAAGGGTTATTTTTCGATATGATAAGCATGGGGAGAGATGGATGAGCACAATATTATTAGTTGAAGATAACGAAATAAATAGTGATATGTTATCGCGGCGCTTAATGAAAAAAAACTATAACGTTATTATAGCGCGCGATGGGGAAGAGGGTGTCGAAAAGGCTTTTTCATTAAAGCCAGATATTATTTTGATGGATCTTAGTTTACCGAAGATCGATGGATGGGAGGCAACACGTCGCATTAAATCTCATAAAGAAACGCAAAGCATTCCACTGATTGCATTAACAGCACATGCAATGACGGATGATCGAAAGAGGGCGTTGGATGCAGGTTGTGATGACTATGATACGAAACCCGTCGATTTTGATCGATTGCTTGAAAAAATTGAAACACTTCTAAAAGGCTCGCAATGATTTCTCGAAACCAAGTCAGTCTTCTTACTGCCCCACAAAAGAACTCGAATGCGCGCGTGAAGATTTTTTATTCTATGGTACGCACTTACTATACAGATACAGCCCCTAAAATTGATTATTGCAAACGTCATATAGAGGAATATCCGGATCAGGTAAAAAAAGACTTAAGCATTATTTGTGAAACTTTTGATAAGTTTATAGAGCTTGTTCAAATGCTTAGAGAGCGTATCGAAGTTGGCGGTATGAACGATAATGAGTGGTCCCAGTTCAGGCACGATTTGCGTGGATTTTTGGCGGCAGTAAAAGGTTTTTCTGAACTTATTATTGAAGAATATGAAGCAATTACGCCTACATTGAAGTCTCATCTCCAGATGATGTTAAATGGTGCCGATAACCTACTGCCCGTTATTGCTGAAATGGGATCGACCAGCGCGCTTTATGAAACAGATTTAGAAACAGAAGAAACGGTTGAGGTTGCCCTTAACAATACACTTTCTGGAAACATTCTCGTTGTGGATGATGATGAGAAAAAAATTGAAACCATTTCACGCAGGTTAAAACAAAAGGGGTATAGTTATTTCACGGCAGTGAGTGGAGCCGATGCTTTTGAGATTTTAAAAAGTAAAAAAATAGATCTCATTCTTTTAGATATCCTTATGCCTGGCATGTCTGGCCGTGATGTTCTCTCACGCCTAAAAAAGGCAAAAGAAACACAAGATATCCCGGTTTTAATCATCTCTAATGTAAGCGATCTTGTCAGTGTTACCGCCTGCATTCGAGAAGGGGCGGATGACTATTTGCAGTTTCCATTTAATTTGGATTTATTCTATACACGTATCAATGCGTGTCTTGATAAAAAACGCTTGAAAGATCTCGAGAAAACGCATTATGAGCAAATTGTGCTTGAACGACAGAGGCTTAAATCTGCGATCGAAAGTATTGAGCATGGCTTTGCATTGTTTGATAAAGATGATGTTTTGATTGAGAGCAACCAACAATTTAAGAAACTTTTCCCGGTATTAGAACAAGAACCAATACAAAGTCTTACTTTTTGTGACTTAATCACAATAAATTTAAAAGCAGGATTGTTTGAACAAGATCGAAGAAAACATCCTGACTTAACTCAAATGATGGATATCGATAATAATGAAGATATCAATTCATTTTTGACATTTATGATGGAACGTCACGAAAATCCTGAAGGTTCTTATGAACTCCATCTAAAATCCGGGCAATGGATTGAAGTAATAGAAAATAAAATACCAACCGGAGGCACTGTATCTCTTTATAAAGATATTTCAGAACGCAAAAGCAAAGAACAAAGAACGCAATATCTCTTAGATCATGATGGACTCACAGGTCTTCTCAATCGTTCAGCATTTTCAAGGGCCGTCATCCAATTGATTGAGAATGATATCGATCATACCAAACGATTTACAATTTTATATTTTGATTTGGATGGATTTAAAGAAGTAAATGATAGATTTGGACATGAAAAGGGCGATCAAGTGCTGATCGATTTTTCTGATCAACTTCTAAGGACAACGCGCGCTGCGGACTTTGTTGCGCGTCTTGGTGGGGATGAATTTGCTATATTATTGCCTGATTTGGATCATCATGACGTTATTATGATGATCGTGAACCGTATCTTACATCTTATGGGGAATGAGATTGAACATAACGGATCTAAAGTTCCATTTGGTGTTAGTCTTGGTGTTTCTTCTTATCCTAGTGATGCCACAACGTTTGATATTTTATTAAAGAAAGCAGATCAAGCCATGTATCGTGCTAAAAAATCTGGTAAGGGGAATGCATGTTTTGCGCGTGAGAATTCCTTGTCTTTTAAAGTAAAACAATGAAATGTGAATCAATAAATTAGAAATTTGAAAAATAGTGCTCTTCGTGTCGTGGAGGGCATTTTTATATGTGCATTTATCTTTTTTATAATGTTACAAAAAATTTCACTCTTAAAAAACAACCACTTACATAAAAATCATGACAATACGTTTACTATTTATAAGTATAATTTCGATATGCTGCATTATAGAAAGTGGTTGGAGTTTAATAATGAATCAATCAACAATCCATTACATGGTAACTCCTGATGGCGCAAAGATCCGCTACGGCCATTGGACGCCTGAAAATAATTTAAGCGAGTTACAATTTAAAGAAACAATGAAGTATGGCGATGATGTCAAAGGGACTGTTGTCATCATGCAGGGACGTGCTTCATACATCGAAAAATTTGATGAAGTGATTGACGATCTTTTAAGAAGAGGACACCATGTCTGGGCGTTTGATTGGCGGGGGCAGGGCATATCCAGTCGTATGACGTCCAATCGACATCAAGGATATATTGATTCGTACGAGACCTATATTGCCGATTTTCACCAATTGATTACAGAAAAAATCTATCCTAATAAAAAAGGTCCTCTTGTCATTCTTGGACAATCGATGGGCGCTCATATTGGCTTGCGTTATTTAAGTGAACATCCACATTATGTTGATGCAGCGGTGCTCACATCCCCTATGCTTGATCTGATTACGGGAGGCTATCCAAAACCGCTCGCGCGAACAATTGCAAGAATGGGGGTATTACTTGGATACGAGAAGCAATATGTCTTTGGTCATGGAGATTATGAGCCTTGGCTTGAACCTTTTGAAGATAACTTGTTGACGCATAATCGTGAGATTTTCTTCAAGCATCGACGATTGCAGATAGAAAATCCGTTGCTTTCTATTGGCGGCGTAACCTTTGGTTGGCTGAAAGCGACCTTTGATTCCATAGAAAAATTATTATCACAAGACTATTTGTCACACGTAAAGATCCCTGTGCTTGTTATTGCAGCGGGCGAGGAAATGGTGGTTGATAATACGCCGCTTCAACAAGTGTGTGATTGGTTGAAAGACTGTAGGCTTAAAGTTTATCAAGGTGCAAGACATCAAATTTTGAATGAAACAGAGATGCATATGAAGCGTCTATGGAAAGATTTTGATAATTTTATGGAAGATAACTTTGAAGTGACCTTACCTTTCGACTTAACGGAACGGCGGCTCGTTGAAGCCCCGGAGTTTGCGACTGTGAAGCGATTGGATACCCCTCTCGCGAAGAATCTCGATGGTTTGAATACCAATCTTTAAGTGTTGTTGAACACGGCTTTCATAAAAAGCATTAGCCATATTGCGCAGTTTAATTTCACCATGAACAGGCTTATCCGAAACACAAAGCAAAGTTCCAAAAGGAACGCGAAGGCGCAGACCATTGGCTGCCACAGTGGCTGATTCCATGTCTAAAGCAATGGCTTTGCTTTGATTGAAGCGTTCGTGGAATTCACGCGAACGCAGCTCCCAATTGCGATTATCAGTTGTAAACACGGTTCCAGTGCGCATACGCGTTTTAAGTTGGTGGCCTGAAAGCCCAGTGACATGCGCAACAGCATCTTGAAGAGCAATTTGTACTTCGGCAATAGGAGGGACAGGAATCCACAAGGGAAGATCATCATCCAATACATTATCTTCTCTCACATAACCGTGAGCGAGGACATAATCACCCAGAGTCTGGCTTCTTTGAAGCCCGGCACAATGCCCAAGCATAAGCCAGCAATGTGGCCTCAAAACGGCAAGATGATCGGTAATATTTTTAGCATTTGCTGGGCCAATGCCGATGTTGACAAAAGTGATACCATTTCGATCAGGCCGTTTTAAGTGATACGCAGGCATTTGGGGAAGATAACGCATGATTGGCGGTAAATCATCCATGTTATCTATTGTGATTTCACTATCATTGGGCAAAATTAATTGAGTATATCCATCTTTTGCTTTCAAACATTCCATGGCATGGACGATAAATTCATCGACATAGCGTTGGTAGTTTGAAAGAACGATAAAGTTTTGGAAATGCTCTGGCTTGGTGCCTGTGTAGTGATGCAGCCTGTGTAGTGAAAAATCAACACGCTCTGCATCAAAAAGAGCAAGGGGAAAATAACCAAATGCTTTTGGATCAAAGGTGTGATTGACAACTTCATCATCGATTTGCAAGAGGTCTGGATGTACAAAGCCAAGGCGAAATTGCTTGATTTGTTCTGGCGTTAACTGTTTTTCAGGCGCTTTCACACGAGCAAAGTGCCAAGGTATTTGGTGCGTGCTCAATCCCACATAAAACGGACCACCATAATTTTGTTGTAAAAGTAAGAGCTGCTCTTTTAAGTAATCTTTACAAAATGACGGCATCGTGACTGTTGTGCCATACCAGCCTGGGGCATCAACAATACCATAGGAAAGGGTTGCATCTGTGTTAAGATCAATGGAATTAACCTCAAAACCAATAAAAGGATAGCAAGCGTCACGTGATTGAACAACGTCGCTTTCATTGTGGACTAAGCGTTCAAAATCATGTCGAATCAAATTAATGCTACGATTGTATATAGACTCAAGCGCTTGAATAGCATCATCAATGTTGTGATAGGGGAGAAGGCTGTTAAAATTAAAATGCCTATTATTTTTGAATTGTTCTTTTAGCATGATCGTGCCATTCATTTTTTTTACAGAGTGTAATCTATTCTTGTTAATTTTTTATTGATTCAAGTCCAAGCAGTGCTGATGCGTAAGAGACTGCAGAAAAATCCTTTAAATCTTCTAACCCTTCACCGACACCAATCGCATAAATTGGCGTGTTAAATTTGTTGACGATACCAACTAAAACACCACCTTTTGCTGTTCCATCAAGCTTTGTGACGATTAGCCCATCAATAGGTGTTGCAGCCGAAAAGTGCTCCACTTGCGCATAGGCATTTTGCCCTGTTGTGGCATCCAGCACCAAAAGACAGGTGTGCGGCGCATCGGGTACAAGCTTTTTGAGTACACGTATCATTTTTGCGAGTTCGTCCATGAGATCTTTTTTAGTGTGCAAGCGACCAGCCGTATCAATCATTAAAACGTCTCTTTTTTCTTTGAGCGCAAGTTCAAGAGATTCATAGGCAACACCCGAGGGGTCACTATTCAGTGAACCTATGGTGACAGGGACATTGACGCGGTCAGCCCAAACCTGGAGTTGACCGATGGCTGCTGCACGAAATGTATCGGCCGCTGCAAGCCTGACAGATAGATCATGTGTTTGAAAATGATGGGAAAGTTTGGCAACCGTTGTCGTTTTTCCACTGCCATTCACGCCAACCACGAGCATAACGCAAAGCTCTCCCGTTTTTTTAGGCAATAAGGGGCGTTCATAAGGCGCTAGCATGGATGCCAGTTGGTCTCTTAAGAAGTTTTTTACTTCTTCAACGCTGACATCTTGGTTAAAGCGTTCTTTTTTGAGTGTTGCGACAAGGTGTGATGCAGTTGAAACCCCCATGTCACTCATGATGAGCAATTCTTCAAGCTCATCCAGCATTTCCTGATCAAGCTTACGCTTTGTAAAAATACCGCTAATACCATCGGATAACTTTGTGGATGATGATTTAAGACCATCTTTAAGGCGTTTAAACCAGCCTTTTTTTTCCTGAAGCTGTTCTGTTTTTTCTTCTTGGGTCATTTTATGCCTTTAGATATAAGCGATAAGCGCTTCTCCACTGACACCGTCTATTTTAGCCGGTATAAGGGTGCCAATTTCAAGTGTTGCAGATTCTTCCTCTCTTCGCAAGAGTTCGACCGGCGCAAAATGATTGGTGCGACCACGTTTTGAAGATTCAACCAAAATTGTTTCTGTGAGGCCAACGCGTGATTTTAAGAAGGATTGAAGCTGTTGTTCTCCAAGAACGCGTAATTGTTT
>JBQCDM010000222.1:0-6444 GCA_051961235.1 Nucleicultricaceae bacterium (SeqCode) | reverse complement strand
TAGAAGCGCCCACAGGCAGTGCCTTTATTTGTGTGGATGGGGCAGGTGAAAATTTTATCACAGTCTCACAAGGGGCAAATCATCACCTCAAGGCAGAGCTGGTGCGACACGAGGATCTACGGCGCGCGGATATTGTTTTGTTGCAAATGGAAGTGGATGAGGCCGAAAATTTGGCGTTGTCAAAACGAGCAAAAGCATTTGGCAAACAGGTAATTTTAAATTATGCGCCTGCCTCAGATATTAAAAAGGATTTACTCACACAGTGTGACATTTTGGTGGTCAATCAGCACGAGCTGCGCCTTGTTGCTGCAACGTATGGATTGGTCGAAGAGTCCCTACACACGCTTTCTAAAGAATTAAGCGCTGCTCTTTCGCTCACCATGATTACAACACTTGGCGGTGATGGGGTAATAGTATCTCAAGGAGCAGAGATTAAAACGCTTCCAGCGTTCCAGATCCACCCCATAGATACCACAGGGGCGGGGGATGCTTTTGTTGGATGTTTTGCAGGATTTTTGAGTGAAGGGGATGCGTTGATTGAGGCTGTTGAGAAAGCCATGATTGCAGCGGGTCTTAGTTGTACAAAACGTGGCACGCAAGAGAGTTATTGTTATCTAGATGAGCTGCAAAGACACAGAAGGATAATTTAGTGTAAAAAACTGTCGAATCACTCTTGAGTTTAGTGCAAAAAGTCATTAAAAAATAAAGGTAATCTGATGGGGTATTCATGAGCAATTATCTTCCCGAATTTTTTTTGCTATTCTCGATTAATTTTCTAAATGTGATCAGTCCTGGAGCGTGTTTTGCGATTGTGGTGCGTAATAGCGCTATGTATTCCCGTCGTGTTGGGGTTGCAACGGCGCTTGGTGTTGCGCTCAGCACATGTATTCAAAAGACTTATGTTTTATTGGGTTTTGGGCTTTTTATTTCTCAACGCCCTGTACTCTTTCATGCAATCAAATACGTTGGTTGCGCGCACCTTGCGTATTTAGCTTATTGCTCCATTCGTAATAGCCTTAAACGTAAGACAGAGGTTTCTCCAGGCCCTGACGTACAAGAGCACGTAAAGCCATTGTCTCCTTTGGGCGCTTTTCGCATGGGCTTTTTGACAGACTCACTGAATCCTCAAGCTTCATTTGGTTTTATGAGTATTGTCCTTGCAACGGTGAATCCCGAAACACCAATTGAAATACAATCAATTTATGCGATCTTTTTAGTGTTAACCGCGCTTATTTGGTACGTGCTTGTGGCATTGAGTTTTTCAAATAGCTATTTGCGCTCTTGGTTTCGGCGCGTTCAACATTGGTTTGAACGTTTGATGGGGGGCATTTTGATTGGCCTTAGTTTTAGACTTGCAATGATTACAATTAAGTAAAAGGTGCGAGCGTGTCTGTTGATATCTCAAGCGATGCTGCAGTCGCCTCGTTTAAGCAACCATCTTTTCTAAAGATTCTTTTCTTTTCAGAGACGGCAGGTAATTTTAGTCATTATGGTATGAGAAATCTTCTCGTGCTCTATATGATTAGTGATCTGCTTTTTAGTGATCACAGAGCCTATGAAGTCTACGCTAGTTTTGTTGCTGTCCTTTATATTACGCCTCTTTTAGGCGGTATTTTGGCTGACCGTTATTTTTCATTGAAATCATTGCTGGTTGTGGGGGCCTGTTTTGTGATCCTGGGAACGGTTTTGTTGGCACTGATTAATCAAGAGTTTTTTTTCATAGGGTTAGGATTGGTTGCCATCGGTTATGGTCTTTATCGACCGACTATCCTTCGGATGCTCTCGCGTCTTTATGGAGAGAAAAATGATCCTCGCCGGGAGGCCGGATTTACGATCTTTTTTACAGCGTCAAATTTAGGGCCTTTATTTGCCTCAATTCTGTGTGGTTGGATCGCCATTACATATGGTTGGCACTGGGGTTTTTCCTTAGCCGCCGCGAGCATGCTTGTTAGTAGTACTATTTTGCTGAAGCATCAAGCGGAGGTGTCAAGCTTAGATCAGCGCGCTCAAGGGGTGCCTCCATCGGGTGGGTGGCAGCGAATCCTCTTGTTTTGTGTTCCTCTTTCATTGGTGGTTTCTGCGCTTTCATCTTACCTAGTGTATCGAAGCAACTTATTCCATAACGCGGTCGCTTTGGTCTTTCTTATTATTAGCGTGTTTATCATCCGAATGATCATCATTGCAGGGGAAAGAGAATCACGGTTTAGAATTGTCGTGATTCTAATTTTACTCAGCTACCATATGATTTTCTTTTCTTTTTTTGAACAGCTCAGTAGTTCTGTGACACTGTTTGTTGATCGTGTTATTATTCGAAATATATATGATTTTACCATGCCGACGCTTTGGTTTCAGAGCTTAAATCCTACCTTTATTGTGTTGCTTGGTCCCATTTTTTCTAGTTTGTGGATTTTTTTAAGAAAGCGGCGATGTGATCTAAGCGTGGCTGCTAAATTTATCACAGCATTTTTAATGATCTCTGCCGGATTTTACCTGTTGTCTTATGGGGCTAAAAATGCTGATTGTGTGGGACGCGTTGATTTATATTGGCTTGTTTTAGGGGTTTTTCTGCATTCAGTTGGAGAAATTTTGATCGCGCCTATTGCGCTTTCTACCATTACACGGTTATCGCCAGCACATCGTCACGGCTTTTTTATCGGACTTTTTTATTTTAGTGTTGCCATTGGTAATTATTTAGCAGGATTTATTGCAAAATGGACAGCGATTGATCGAGAACCAGGCGAACTTGTAAAAGCAATTGATTGTGTTAACATTTATCAAGGCGTGTTTTTGAAAATTGGATTTTACACCTTCTTGGCTGCGATAAGTATTTTGATTTTTTATCCATTTGTTAACGAACGTCTGGTAAGAACAAAAGAATAAGAATAAATAGAAAGCCTCAAAATTGGGGTGCTAACTGTGCATAAAATAATAAGTTAGGCAAAACAGGTGAGACAGGATAGCTTCATAGAAGGGGAACTCAGAAAGAGATGGCATCCGCATATTCCGATGGAACAAGCAGGTTCTGATCCTCATTTAATGGTTCAAGGTTCTGAAAGTTCCGCCGAAACTCTTGCCGAGAGCATGCAAATTGAAATAGAAAAATTAAAAACAAAAACGGACAATCATTTGAAAGTGCCTCAAATTAAAACAAAATCGCCGTACCGAAAAACAACCATGTTTTTAATATTTCTTGGGTTGGTTTTTCTGGGATTGGTATTTTTTTTCGCGGGCTTTATGACGTGCTTTTCACTGTTTCCGCCCCAACATGTTTCTGCTATATCAGCGGACGTAACGCCTGCCATTCAACAAGGCCAATCCAGCTATGCGATGCGTAATAGTTATATTGCAGGTGCTTCTGGTACGCCTCAAAGAGATGGCGTTCTAACGCAAATTGAAAAGCAGACTGAACTTGCATCACAAAGACGCGCGCAAGAAGCGGTTGCTCAAACCACGGATGCAATAAATTCAAGAATCACCAATACGTTAGGCTATCGTGTTGAATCTATTTTAGAGCCGATTACAAAAGGTATCGCTGGATTACTCATTAATAGTATTGCAGATCCTAGAGCAACAGGCATGTCCTATAATGCAAGGGGTATCCGATACGACTCGAATCAGACAATACTTCCTCAAGACGGAGCGCCTATACAAAGCACACCTCAGGCTCAGGTAATGCCAGAAGCGCCTAACACCATGCCACCATCAGTAGGGGGCGCGCCTAATGGTGCTCCTGTAGCGGTGACGGGGGGTGTTGCAGGAGACGCTTCAAATGCGCCTCAAGGAACATCACAAGCCGGAAGCGCTGTTGGGGCAAATAACCCAAGCATGCCCCAAAATTTAACAGCTGAGACGGCACTTCATAAAGCACAAGAAAAAGAGAACAATATGAAGGAAGCATCTGGTGGGCATGCTGGAATGTATGCTGTTGAGATGAGTACGTTCGAGCAAAGTCAAGATGCCTACATACAAATGACAGACATGCATAAGCGGGGATATAACGCGTATATTGTGCGTGTTGTTGTGGGTTCAAATCTTGTTTACAGTTTGCGTTTTGGTGATTTTAAATCGTATCAAGATGCACGCGATGCGGTCCAAGGATTTAGGTCATTGTGGGGACAACCGGCTCGCGTTGTCATTACAAGTCCTCAAGATGATAGAATGAGTTTTAAATAGGAATGGTTAGAATGTACTCCATAATAAAATCAATCAAGAGTTACTCCATTTTAGCTGTGGCCCTTGTTTTTGCGGGATGTGCGCTTGAAGAAGACAATGGCTGGCCAGAGGTCAATCTAACAACCGTCAATATATCATTGGATAAAGATGCCAATCGAGATTCTGCAACGGCAATTGATGTGCTTATGATTTATGATCGTGATTTGACGCGTGCAATTTTAAAAATGAGAGCAAAAGATTATTTTGCCTCTTCCCAACAAATCAGACGAGACTATCCAGATATGGTCGATGGTATTCATTACGAACTGACGCCAGGTCAAGCCATTCGAGGTGTGGTACTACCTTTGCGTAGTACAGCGCCTTTTGCAGCACTCGTTTTTGCCGATTATGCGACTCCAGGGACACATCGCATAAGAGTTGGAACGTATCCTGAAATCAATGTTCGACTAAGACGGAATGATTTTTGTATTATTGAACAAGGCTGTGATCCGGTACAGAGTGATAGAAACTATGACGATGATGAAGAAATCACATCAGCAATACGAGCAACCCTGCATCGTGAATCAGGGAATAGTAAGGCTGATCAATCTCCGGTGAGTATGGAGAAACTTGTGTCTGAAGCAGAAAAAGACGGGGCGCAAGTGAAAAAAGTATCAAGTACGTTAAAAAAAGTAACAAGTATTTTTAAACAATAAAAAACGACCAAAGGGGGCAAAAATGGCTGTGAGACTCAGGAGCGCCGTTCAGTGGCATGAAGGAATGCTCTTACGTCCTGAACATTTCCAACAAACCGATCGCCGCTTTGAGCAACTGATGGGGTATCATTTAAATAATGTAGACCCGTATTGCTGGGGTGTAAAATCCATGCAAGCTGATCCAGCGTCGCTCTTAACGGGTCAGTATAAAATCATTGCGCTTGAAGCTGTGATGCCTGATGGATGTATTGTGAATGTGTCTGTTGATGCTGGCGATGCGCCTCTTTCTGTGGATGTGAAGAGTCACACTGATGAGATCGCACAAGCACCGATGTATGTTTATCTTTGTGTGCCTGACTATATGCGTGGTGCTGCAAGCATATCCAATGCGATGCCTCGGTTTATATCCTCCAGCGTTCAGCACGTGTCGGATGAAAATACCGGTGATGGTGATGAGGAAATGCCTTGTATTAAGCCTAATGCGCAACTGGTTATTTCACGCACAAGTCCAGATAATTTTGTGTCATTTCCGATTGCATGTCTGACTTTAGATGAAAATGAAATTGTGCAAGCGCGCTTTGTTCCGGCTCAATTGTATGTTAGGCAACAAGAGCCACTCGGTATGATGCTTGATGATATTGCAAAGCGTCTTCGAAGCAAACTCGCATTTTTGAATGATCGTGTGCGTTCACGTTCTCTTGAATTGATGTCAGCTGAAGCGACCAATATTTGTCGCTCACTTGTGGCGGGTTTGTTGCCACTTGAAGCGCTACTTAAATCCAACAAGGCAAATCCTTTTAGGTTGTATATGATGCTAACTCAGGTCGGTGGTTTCTTGTCGGGTATGTTCCCAGGATTGATGCCGCCCCCATTGAAGGCTTATGATCATGCATTTTGCTTAGATAATTTTGATGAGCTTTCAAGGTATATCGATGGATTGCTTGATCGTATCCAAGAGGGCTACGAGGTTTATCCATTTGATATGAAGGATCGTTTGTATGTCCTTAATATGAATCCCTTATGGATGGCAAAAAAGCTTGTTATCGGTGTTAAATGTCCGCCGCAGTTGTCCTTAAAGCAGCTCAGTGAGTGGATGGAGACAGCTGTTATTGCTTCCGAGCCATTTGTTGAGTCTGTAAGAGACCGCCGTACCCTTGGCGCGTCACGCCAAATTATTGATGGCGATGAGGAAATGAAATTGCTTCCTGCAAAAGATATCTTGTTATTTGAAATCAATAATGATGCACAGGTTATTCAGCCCGGTGAGAATCTGTATATATTTAATGTGTCGGATACACCGCAATTAAGGCCAGCTGAAATTGTGCTGTTTGTATCTAAAAATAGACAGGAGTCATTTTTTTAAGACATTAAAGAAGGTAATGTTCTTAAAATTTTAACTTTCTTTATAATAAAGTAAAAACGATAAGAGAAAAAAAACAAAATTTCTACGGAAATAGGGCAGATGGTAGGCAGATTAAATCTTGAACGAGTCTCTAAAAAAGATGGCTCTTATTTGTTAAGTTACTTTGAAACATTCATATTTCAAGTGATGGATGCAAAAAACAAAATTTTGGCA
>JBQCDM010000221.1:0-3231 GCA_051961235.1 Nucleicultricaceae bacterium (SeqCode) | reverse complement strand
TGACCCAATGCGCAGCCTTAGATTATAGCGCTTTGCTGCTTTCAAATCATCCGTTTGCTTTAGATCGACTCTAAATATCATCGGTATCGTGTTCATGTACTTTTGAATTAAACCTCGAGAAGAGACCGTAGTTTCTTACCTCACATGACTCAGATTTATCATGCAGCGTTCGTTTTCTGTTCTATTTCTTGCCGTACTTTCTCAATATCTTCTTCAGATATTTGAGTCACTTGATGAATAATAGAATTGTCAAACTGAGCTTCGATCATATTTCGAACTATTTCTATCTTACCTTTCTCCAAGCCTTCTTTTAAGCCCTTCTCCACACCTTTTTTTTCTGCCTCTTGTTTCAAGTATTCTGTATGCTGTGAATACATCTTAAACACTTCATCTTCTTGTTGTTGATATTCTTCCTTTACCTCCTTAGGAAGTTTTGTCATCTTAAGCTTATCATAGGCCATCTTAACTTCCTTTGTTGCAATCTCTTTAATATCCTCTTCCTTTTTATTGTGCGCATTTTCAAAGAGATCTAACCATTCTAGGTATTCTTTTTTCCCCTCTTCCGACACTCTTTTTTTGGCTTCTTCTTTTAATTCTGCGTGATACAAAGGATATTGTAACACTTCAATACCATCCTCTATCTCCACATTATCTTGATCCTTAAAGGTGAGACGGCTAAATCCAGTTCTTTTAGGCCACGGTTTTTTACTATAGGCTCCTCCCAACAAATTAATGCAAATCACTTTTTTAATTTCGTCCCATCTCTGCCCTTCTTTCAATTGACGACTATAAACACTTGCCGCATAAGCCAAAGCCCTTTTATCCCAGTAATCTTGTGGAATAACCTGCATTTCAACCAACACATAATAGCCCACATCCACCTCACATAGGAGGTCCACTTGTGAATTGCGATGTGGTTTTGGATAACTCCTTAGAATATCCCCATAGATACTTGCAAACCCTTTGATAAATTCTTCTCCTCCAAAAACTGTTTTTACTTTTTTGTCGTTTTTGTCCACAAATGAAATTGAAAAATTATCATTTTCTACCTGCTTCTCATCTAAAAGCTCATTGATTTTCTTAACAACTTTTTTAGAATTATCTGCATTCACAAAAACTCTAGCGTTTTTATACTCCTCAAAAGGCCTTAGGTGCGTATCGAGATTTATGACCTTTCTTATATTCTCATCTGGAACAAAAGCCCTTAAAAAGGAACTGCAAATTCCCATATCGGACATTAAGTACTTAGACGTGGCATCAAAGGTGGGGCTAACAAAGTCTTGTGCGCTATCCTCCTTCAAAGCCATACTGAGGCGCTTTTTCTTTTTTACAGAATTGCTTTCATTTTCCTCAATCATGTCTTGTAGACGAGGACTAGCTTCCCTCTCCCCAATTGCGTCTTCCACGCGATGACGCTTCGCGTCGCGTTCATTCTCCTCAATAATGTCTTGTGTATGGGGACGCTTAATGCCAGTTATTTTTTTTGCTTGATTTCTGCTTCATCACAAGAAGCATGGATTGAATTGAACGCTCCCATGCAAAGAGCAAACAGTAAAAAATAATTATTCCTTGAAAACATGATGCATTTCCTTCCTGTATTTTTGCAACAGAATTCATGATTCAAGTCAAAAATCTTTCTTCTAATTTGGCAAAAAGTTACCAAACGCTTGATTTTACTAAGATTATTGAGCACCCCCTTCATCCAAAACAGTAACAATTTTAAAGGGGTTTAGCGTATAGGGCGATGCAAAAAGCGGCGCATTTTATCTCTAGATGGGCTTCTTCTTCATTCATACGGTGGTGGTTCATGCCTTAGAGGCAAGCCAACCGCATAAAAAAATAGTTGAGCAAACTTTATTCACACTTTCTAAGGCGCAAGCAATTAATACATCGATGATTTTATAAGGAAATTTAAGAGAAGTTTGTGCCTGGTCTTTGCGATTCGGCAAGAATATCTCTTACTCTAACGCAATGATGGATTTACTGCAGATTAAAAAAACAAAGATTGAGGTGGCGATATAAACAATTGTTCATAGCACCACCAGCCTTCTGGGATAGCAAGAAGACGTTCTGTCTTCTTTAAACTCAAAAATAGTTCCTTTATACAAACGCATTAACCAGCAAGAGCACGCAACTCTACTTGGGCTTTTTGCAAGTTTTCTTTGGACTCTTCTAATTTTTGCTTAGCTAAATTCAATTGATCCAATTCGCCGCTTTGGTTATAGCGTTGTGCTGCATGCAAATCATCCGTTTGCTTTAGAATTGATTCTAAATAAACTTCATGCGTATCATGCTCATGTGCGTTTGGATTAAACTTTGAGAAGAGACCGTAGGATTTATTCATATGCGCAATATCCTCTCGAAGCGCCAATACAATTGCGCCCATCGAATCGTAATCTTCTTCCGCTGTTTTCAAGCTCGTTTGGATTCCTTTGATCTTTTCCTGCAATTCATGATCTTCTTGTGAGCCTTGCTTTTCAACTTCAACAAGAGCCTCTTTTACTTTTTTAAGAGCCTCTTCTTGTGATTGTTTCTCATCCACCAATAGATAGGCTGGAATCACGATCTTCCTTATAACTTTGGCTGGTTGTGCTCCTGAAGAAGAAGATGCTACTTCAGGTCCTTGAGGAATCTTCAGCTTACCCACATCAGCCCGGTTTAGCTCATATTCATGAAGTTTTGGCACTTGATGTTCCTGAATTTTACCAATATCTTTTTTTTCTTTTTCTGGGTCAAGCATTTGGCAGTGATTCGTTAAGTCATTGCGCTTAAAAATACCGATCGATAAAGAACTAGCAAGATCAGGGAATTTTGCGTTTAAAATTTCAGAACACAGATTCATTTGTTCCCCGTGGGGTAGTGCCTTAAATTTTTCAATCGATATGGAACGTGCGACACTTGACGCTTTAATGGAATTGAGAAAGCTCATGAGTTCAGCTGATGGTTCAAAATTCGTCGCAGATGCATGTACATTGCTTGCCCATGTAACAGACGCTAAAAGCGCCAAAAAACAAAATTTTGTTTTCATTAAATCTCTCCAAATTTAATATTCTTAAAAAAATACATATTTTTGTGCATTGTATTGTTTCTTACAAACATTAATTTTTATTTAACAACGCCTTAAACATCACGGCTTTACTTTTGTTTACACTCTATTCAATTCCATAAAACAACATCACGTGTAAACTAACCTATTGAAAAAAAGATCTTCTTATTCGTGCCATCTTGAAA
>JBQCDM010000220.1:0-6048 GCA_051961235.1 Nucleicultricaceae bacterium (SeqCode) | reverse complement strand
AGACCGACGAGGAAACCCAATATATCTCAGAAATGTTATACCGAAGTTTTCCTTGATCATAAAGACCATTCAAAAATGAATAAACATTGAGCAGTGGCGTCGGCGCTGATGCATCAAATTGTTTATTGCCTATATTTGTTTCATAAGGGTCGATCACAACAACGATGCGATTGCTTTTAGCCTTTTCGCCACACATAACACGTGCATTTTCAAACTCTGTTTTACGCATACCACCAGAACCTACCGTGTACACGATCAACTCAAATGGATCCTGGCTTGCAAACGGATTATCTTCTTTTATGTTTGTAAAAAAACGTGCAACAGGAGAAAAGGGAAGTTTCTTAAAACCTTTATAACTAAAGCTTCCTTTGCCTTGATCTGCTTCAAAACAAAAATCATCATCAGGATTTGTTAAAGATCGTAACATGGCAAAAGGAAGGGCCTGGCTATTGGCTTTGTATGAGTGAAAACTAAAATAACTCCCATTCACAGCATCTGGATAGCCTTCCTTGAGTTCAGAATAATGGCCGAGTTTAGAAAGATCGACAATTGGAATTTTTTTTGAGGTCGTTGGTATGCGTTTTTGAGGTGAAGGACACCCATAATGGGGATGTCTTTCATCAAGGATATTACCATCCCGCTCTCCAATATGGGGAGACACACGAGACAGATAAACTATCAATCCATCGTCCGACGAGGAATCTGGAATAATTTTTGGTGAATGTGATGCATAAAGGGGTGTTGCAATGAGTATTGCAAACGCACTGGAATAAAATAAGTTCTTCATCTTTTTGCACTCCTAGCTGTGTAAAAAAATTTATACTAGAGCTTTTAATTACCTTTGCAACCTTCATATTGAAAGAAATGCAAATAAGAGCACACGCCCTCTTTTCATACACGCTATTCTTTTGTATGAATAGAGTAATAAAAATTATGTTAAAAATATGGGAATACCTTGACAAAAAAATTCACACCCTTGCTTAGTTTTTTGTTTTTCTTGAACTTTATTGGAATGGGGCTTGCTGCAAAACCAGAGCCCTGGCAAATCAATCTTCAAGAATCAGCATCGCCCATCATGGATAAAATCCATGACCTTCACCATTTGCTGATGATCATCATCACCACCCTCGCGGTTCTGATAACGGCCTTGCTCGCCTTTGTGATCATTCGTTTTCGGGCTTCAAAAAATCCAATTCCAACCAAAACCTCTCATAATGTCCTTCTTGAGATCACATGGACGTTACTGCCCGTCTGCATTTTGGTGGTGATCGGTATTCCCTCGTTTAAACTCATGTATTATGCTGACCAACCCGTCAATGCAGATGTAACCGTTAAGGTCACGGGGCATCAATGGTATTGGTCTTATGAATTTCCAGACCAAGGCATTTCTTTTGATAGTTATATTATCAAGGATGAAGACCTAAAGCCAGGTCAACTTCGGCTTTTGGAAGTGGATAATCCGCTCATCCTGCCAGCAGATACGATTGTGCGTGTGCTGGTCACGTCTGCGGATGTTTTGCACAGTTGGGCTGTGCCATCCATGGGCATTAAGCAAGACAGCGTTCCAGGACGCACACGTGAAATCTGGTTAAAGATCAAAAAAGAAGGCGTCTATTACGGGCAATGTTCTGAGCTATGCGGCATGCAACATGGTTTTATGCCAATCTCAATTCACGCCGTATCAAAAGATGATTTCAAAACGTGGATTGATAAAAATAAACAACACGAAGCGCCGGCAAAACCAACGGCTGACGTTCAAGAAGCGAGAAAGGGTTAAAAGCTATGATCCATGAGCACTCTCATGCAATACCAACGGGGTGGCGTCGTTGGATTTTATCGACAAACCATAAAGATATAGGCACGCTTTATATCATTTTTGCCATTGTGGGTGGTCTTCTAGGCGGCACATTATCGATGATCATGCGCATAAAACTTGCAACACCAGGCAATGATTTCTTGGGCAATGACCATCAACTTTATAATGTTATTATCTCAGCACATGGCCTTTTAATGATTTTCTTTATGGTGATGCCTGGGCTCATTGGAGGATTTGGCAATTGGTTTGTCCCTCTTATGATTGGCGCACCTGACATGGCTTTTCCGCGACTGAACAACATTAGTTTCTGGCTACTCGTTCCTTCTCTAGCACTGCTTCTTATCTCTCTTTTCGTTGGCGGTGGGGCTGGAACTGGATGGACAATGTATCCTCCCTTAAGCGGCATTATTGGACATGCGGATGCTTCTGTGGATTTTATGCTGTTCAGCTTACACTTGGCAGGCGCATCTTCCATATTGGGCGCTATTAACTTTATTACTACTATTTTCAACATGCGCGCCCCTGGCATGACATTGCATAAAATGCCTTTATTTGCTTGGGCTATGCTTGTCACGGCCTTTTTGTTGCTTTTATCCGTTCCTGTACTTGCAGGAGGCATCACCATGCTCATTACGGATCGCAACTTTGGTACCACATTTTTTGATCCAGCAGGTGGTGGTGATCCTGTCCTCTTCCAACACTTATTCTGGTTTTTTGGTCACCCTGAGGTGTACATTATGATTTTGCCAGCTTTTGGCATTATCTCGCATGTGATCTCTACCTTCTCCAAAAAGCCGATTTTTGGATATTTGGGCATGGTCTATGCTCTCGTTTGTATTGGTGTGCTTGGCCTTTTGGTCTGGGCTCACCATATGTTCACGGTTGGACTTGATGTGAATACACGAACATACTTCACGGCAGCATCAATGGTTATTGCTGTACCCACAGGCATCAAAGTATTTAGTTGGATTGCAACCATGTGGGGTGGATCTATTACCTTCAAAACGCCCATGCTTTTTGCCATTGGCTTTGTATTCCTATTCATGCTTGGTGGTCTTACAGGCGTTGTGCTTGCCAATGCTGGACTTGATACGGTTATGCATGACACCTATTATGTCGTTGCGCACTTTCACTACGTGCTCTCAATGGGTGCTTTATTTGGTATTTTTGCTGGCTTTTATTACTGGTTTGGTAAGATGAGTGGCAAGCAATATTCAGAAAAACTCGGTGTTCTGCATTTCATCTTAACATTTGTTGGTGTTAACCTGCTCTTTTTCCCTATGCACTTTTTAGGACTTGCGGGTATGCCGCGCCGTATTCCGGATTATCCTGATGCATTTGCTGGATGGAATCATGTGGCATCTTACGGCGCCTATCTTACAGGCGGGGCTACGCTGCTCTTTATTTTCATCGTGTTCCACACCTTGTGCAAGAAGAAGACAGTGCCTGACAATCCTTGGGGAGAAGGTGCCAATACACTTGAGTGGACCGTGTCGTCTCCTCCTGAATTCCATACATTTGAAGAACTACCAAAGGTGCGTTAGGTGAGCACAGTTCTCTCAACAAAAATCAAACCGATCGAGGCCGACTTTGCTCCCGATTCATCGAGAGCAGATCCCCTCGATTTTATCACGCTTCTCAAACCTGGTGTGATGACTCTTGTTGTTTACTCTGCTTTTACGGGAGCGTGTTTAGCGCCTAACACAACGCATCCTTTTTTGTTTTTTGTGATCATTCTATCGATTGCCTTAGGTTCGGGAGGGTCAGCTGCCCTTAACATGTGGTATGACCGCGATATTGATCGCTTTATGACACGAACACGTCATCGTCCCATTCCAGCCAAAAAAATTGCCCCCCATGATGCGCTCTCTTTTGGGATTGTTTTAAGCCTTATTGCGACTTTTTTGTTGAGTGTGACTGCGAATTTTTATGCCTCCCTCCTTCTTCTCTTTTCCATTTTCTTTTATGCTGTGGTCTATACGATTTGGTTAAAAAGATTAACACCTCAAAATATCGTCATTGGAGGAGCGGCTGGTGCTTTTCCACCGGTCATTGGGTGGCTTGCTATCACGCCAACGCTTACTTTTGAGCCATTAATTCTATTTTTGATTATTTTCTTTTGGACACCATACCATTTTTGGGCACTAGCATACTACCGCCATGATGATTATGAACGTGTCAACGTGCCCATGTATCCGAATGTTTATGGATATACAAAAACACGTGTACAAATTTTAATTTATGCGCTCCTCACCATTGTCTCAACAGCGTTACCCCCTTTATGTGGATATGCCGGCGGATTTTATACGATTTGCTCGCTTCTTATCTCATTAACGCTACTGTATTATGTGATACAACTCATTCGGCAAAAAGATCATAAGAGTGCGCGTGCACTCTTTAAGTTTTCATTATTGCATCTCTTTGCTATCTTCACTTGTCTTCTTGTGGACAAGCTTTTAGAGGGTTAACCATGAAACCAACAGAACTCAATATGGACAATAAAAAACGTCTCAGGCGAAAAAATATAGCCATGCTTTTGGGATTGCTTGCTCTTTGCATCATTTTTTATGGCCTCGCACTCATTCGATTTAAACACACATTAGGCTGATGGTGACACATCAAGGAAGGCGTAAGCATACCTCCACACTGATTGTTTTAAGCTTGGTCACGCTGAGCATGCTTGGCCTTGCTTTTGCTTCTGTTCCGCTCTATCGAATTTTCTGCCAACGCACTGGCTATGGGGGAACGCCACGCATTGCCCTTGAAGAATCCAAGGTGATGACAAAACGCCGCATCAAAGTTCGTTTTAATGCCAATATGCATCGCGATCTTTTATGGCAATTCAAGCCACTTCAAAGTGAAACAGAAGTATTTGTTGGACAAAATGGTCTTGCGTTTTATCAATTTAAGAACTTAAGCAATGCCGATCTTATTGGCATTGCCACATATAATGTCACGCCTGATAAGGCTGCCGTTTATTTTAACAAGATTGAATGCTTTTGTTTTGAAGAACAACTGTTGCGCGCCAACCAAGCTGTTGAAATGCCCGTGCAATTTTATATTGATCCCGCCTTTAATGATGACCCTGGGCTCAAAGATGTGCATACGATCACCCTCTCTTACACATTCTTTAATGCCAAAAATCCGAATATCAACAAAATTTTAGGCCTGCCGGAGATTAAACGGCTGAAGTCTTGAATTTTGGTCAAAATTAGCGTATAATTCCCTTATTCATTAAGGAGAGTTATCATGGATAATAACTTTGGAAGAAAAGCTGTACGACGCGGTGGTTATGCAGCAGAAGGAATTGATGCAGGGCTTCGATCCTTCATGCTTTCCGTTTATAATTATATGACACTTGGCCTTACACTCACTGGCCTTGTTGCATATTTCGTATTTTCAACACCAGCGTTGTTGCATGTCATATTTGGCACCCCCCTTTACTGGGTTGTGGCTCTGGCACCTATTGGCTTTGTATTTTATCTAAGCTTTAAGATTCAATCCATCAGTGCTGCACGCGCGCAGACGCTGTTTTGGATTTACTCTGGCATTATGGGCCTATCGATGGCATCCATTTTCTTGGTGTATACAGGCGCATCGGTTGCTAAGGTTTTCTTTATTACAGCAGCTACTTTTGCATCCACAAGCCTCTATGGTTATGTAACAAAGCGTGATTTGAGTGGATGGGGTTCATTCCTGTTTATGGGTCTGATTGGCATCATCATTGCAAGTCTTGTGAACATCTTTTTGAAAAGCTCTGGACTTGATTTTATGATCTCCATCATTGGTGTGGGTATATTCGTTGGCTTAACGGCTTATGACACACAAATGATTAAGCATCTTTATGCAGAATCAGACAACCAAGAAATTGCAACCAAAAAAGCCGTTATTGGTGCACTTAATCTTTATCTCGACTTCATTAACATGTTCATCTTTTTGTTAAGGTTGTTGGGTAATCGTCGCTAAAATAACAATCGCACAAACCAGAAAAAAGGGCCCCCATGGGGCTCTTTTTTTTAACAGCTTAAACGTTCATAAAACCAAGTTGCAATGCGAATATCTTGACTTGCAATCCCCGTTAAATCAGCAATGGTAATATCTTCAGTGCACCTTGTCATAGGCGTTTTAATGGCTTCACCAAGAGGTATTAATTGATCCAGATTAATAAAACCACGTTGTATGGCATATGAACTATCGCCAAAGCTTGCGCATTGCTCCCTGCTATCCACATA
>JBQCDM010000219.1:0-10332 GCA_051961235.1 Nucleicultricaceae bacterium (SeqCode) | reverse complement strand
CTCTGTCACTAGCCTCATCTTAAAAGGACTAAATTTCGACGGAAAATTTTGAAGGGCACACTATAAGCACACTTAAGGTTCTATTACTACGCAGCATTATACTATCTGGTTGAAATCGCCTATAGATCGACAGCAGATTTAGTTGGAGAAAGAACACCAAAGATTACTTGAGATCTTAAATCTTAAAAAACAGTTGGCATCAACGCCACACAAATAGAAATATGTTTTTAAATTGAACTGATATTATTTTGAGATACAGTTTGATTTAGAACATAATAAGAAATCTGAGAAAGAGAGAATAACTATGAAAAAAAAATTTTTGATCCTAATTCTAAAGATCCATTTAAAATAAGCCGTTCTAAATTAGAACTTTTCACAGAGTGCCCTCGATGTTTTTATTATGACCGTAGACTTGGCATTGCTCGTCCTCCAAGCTTTCCTTTTACACTAAATTCTGCAGTCGACGCTCTCTTAAAGAAAGAATTTGATTATTACAGAAAGCTATCCAAATCTCCCCCATTGCTTATTGAAAACCGACTTGATGCAAAGCCTTTTAGTCATCCAAATTTAGAACAATGGCGCAAAAATTCTCAAGGAATTAGATTTCATCATCTTGAAAGCAATATTCTTCTATATGGTGCAATAGATGATGTGTGGATAAATGCCAAGGATGAGATCATTGTCGTGGATTACAAGGCAACCTCTAAAGATAAAGAAGTTGGAATTAATGAAGAATGGCAAACTCCTTATAAGAGACAAATGGAAGTATATATATGGCTTTTTCAGCAAAATAACTTTAATGTTAGTTCTGTTGGTTATTTTGTTTATTGCAATGGCGTTCGCAACAAAGAGTTTTTCGAAAAAAAATTAGAATTTTCCATTGCCCTTATTCCTTATCAAGCAAATACACTTTGGATTGATGGTAGGTTATTAGAACTCAAAATGACCCTTACTAAAAACCATCCCCCAAAGCCTAGTGAGAAATGTTCCTATTGCTCCTATATTGAAGAGGTGAGAGCTCGCTCTTAGGATTTTATGTTGCTGAAGAAAATTATTATTAAGAGGGCGTCATTATTTTTATTGAAGAATAAACATTTTATAACCTTATTTTTTATGGATTATTTAAGTTTTTATTAATAAAAAAACATATTATTAGATAATAATAGGATGTTTTATTATGTCGTTTTCAATAATCAATGATGCTGTCCACGGTATTATGGAGTTTGATAAAGATTTAGCAGAAAAATTAAAAAAAATTATTGATCAACCTGCTTTCCAAAGCTACGTCACATTAAGCAATTAGGAATGGTAGATTTAGTTTTCCCAACAGCTACACACACTAGATTTAGACATAGTCTTGGAGCGGATTATCTTGCTTCTCGTATGTGCAAAGTCCTTGGTCTAAAGGATGAAGAAAGTCGAGAATTAGCTGTTGTAACTCTTCTTGTTCATGATATTGGTCATGGGCCTTTTTCTCATGCCTTTGAGAATTTACTTGATAAGAAAATAACGCACGAAGATTGGACGCATAAATTTTTAGAGGATTTAGGTGCTAATTGTATAAAAGACAATAATATCATTATAGATTTTATCAATGGGACGCACAAATTTTCCGCTGATTCAGAAAATAATCTTATTGCCGATATGGCGTCCTCTCAATTAGATGCTGACCGTTTGGATTATTTGCTACGTGATTCTCACTTTTGTGGTGTTTCACTTGGAAAGGTCGATTTAAATTGGATTATTAGTAAGTTTGAAAAAATAGAAGATATTGAAACCAACCCGCGAATCGGAATTCACAGAAAAGCCGTAAATTCAGTGGAACACTACCTATTAGCTCGCAGATTAATGACTCAATCAATATATCATCATCCTCTTGTGATGCTTTACGAAAAGCTACTGATTATTTTACTGAAAAACATTATCAATAAAGATGAAGAATATAAAAAAATAACAAACAAAAACCTACAACAATTTCTTCAGCAATTTAAAATTTTTAAAGAAAATAGAGAGTCTGAAGAAAAAGATAAGAAAAATAAATTTATTGATAACGCTTATAAAAATTATAAGTTTCTTGTGGATTATGATGTTTGGAATTTAATTAGGGAAATAAATACTGAAGATAACTGGGATTACAACATAAAAGAAATTGCTAAAATGTTTTATGAGAGAGAAAAAAAATATGACTTCTTCAGATTAAAAGTGAGCAAGAGGCTATCTGATGATGAATTTATTATCCAGTATAGAAAGGATCATAACTTTAAGGATTGGGAAGTTATAACTCTTGAAGGAGGAATAACCACATACAAAGATTCCAAGAATCCTCTATCAGTTATGGATGTCAACAGCAATGGCAGTGAAATATTAACTAACCATTCAGACCTTTTAAATTCTTTATATGAAAGATCAGAAAATTATAGATATCTAGCAATTCATAAAAGCCTAGATGAAGAAAGGGTTAAAGCTTTAAAAGAGCGCTTTTCGCCTTTCTAATTTAAGTTTAAGGATTGTAGCCCCTCCTTTTTAAGTAGATCTTCTAGCAAATTAACATCCACATAGTCCTGCCATTTACCTCTGATAGCATTCTATTTAAGGCCAAGTTCGCGGATTTTAGCTCTTGTCTCATTATTGGGTTTTTCATCAAACTTTACGATGACTGGGAATTTGCTAAAGACTTTTGTATCTACCTTTAATGAAATTTTCAAAAAAAATAAGCAGTATGGTTAACTGCTTATTTTTCAATAATAGCTTACAGTAGTTTTTATTTCATAGTATCTTGAAGATCATCTAACTTAACCTTAGAAACTTTGATAAAAGGCACAGATTGTGATGAAATACCTTTTCTCCTATTCTAATCAAATTCTTATGCCAAGATAATGGCCCCTTTGGGAGAATCCAGACGTTTACTAAATTATTCTCAGCACAAGAGTGAGGACCCACAGGATCAGGGTAGCTTATGCACTATCACATAAGAAAAGGGCGTGCGAGGGATAAGAGGAAAAGCACTAAGGAAACGACGAAAATAATTTTTGCAAACTTTGCTGAAACGGCAGAGATCCCCGTAAATCCAAACAAACCAGCAACAACAGCAACCACTAAAAAAATAACAACCCAATGTAACATTGTGCCCTCACTCTTTTTATTTTCGTACTACCCTTTTAGTCTAATACAAATAGTTTTCCTTGCCTACCGTCATGTTGGAGTAGGTGGTGCTGCCTTAATCTTTTCTTGAATATTTCTCCTTATAATAAAATTAAGAAATGAATGTGAGATGTGATTATGCATTTGCCGCTTTCATTGTTTTATATTGGTAAGGAGAATATTGATGAAAATACTATCTCTTCTCTTAATCCTTAGTTTTTATGGCACTGTCTTTGCAGGAAATTGTGATCACTCGTGGCAGAGAGCTAAAGATGGATCCATCTGCGGTGGCCGTGCTGCTGACCAACGCCCTGGTGGTAGGTAGGATGTTTAATCTTAAGATTTTATCCTCTGAAACAAAGAAATGCATGGACGAAGGTATGTAAGTGTCATGGCGTATTTTGTTAAATTTGTTCCTTATAACCAGAACATCCTTTCAGGTCTTGTTAACAAAACAATATATTTTTCAACTGCATATGAATTTAATGATTTTAATGAAATGCATTTTACAGCAATTGATTGCTTTATGGAAAAATTGATAAATAATCATCCGAATGATCTTCCCGAAATTCAGGAAAAAATAAAAGATTTCGGGTTTCGATCCACCCTTTTATCGTCTGCAAAAGAAAGAGGAATTTATAATAATGAAGGGTTAAAAAAACTAAAGGAATTTGCATCCGGGCATGAGACTATCCCTTGTGATAAATATGTTAAAAGAGCTGTTATAGAGCATTTGGTTTTTTCCTCTGTTGGAATTTTTTGTGCCGCAGACTTAAGCGTTTTTGATGATGACTCTGCTCAACTGATGTTTGCTCACTATGGGGAAAACTTAAAAGGTTTAGCGCTTATTTATGAGATTAGCTCTCTTGCTGAGAGGGATGTCCCCTTCCACCCTATAAAATATCGTTTAATCTGTGATGAGTGCTTGCTTGAAGGTAAAGGTTGTCTACGCAATGAAAAGCCAAGCAGTCCAGGTACTTTAAGTGAAACCATACAATGGATACATGGAGACTTCACAAAATCTCAAGATTTTAGGGTTTTTCTCAATAAATCTAGCAGCTGGTGTTATGAAAAAGAAAAAAGGCTTTTCGCAAAACCAGGGCCACGCCAGGCGGAAGAATATGCGGTCTCTCTTAAAGCAATTCTTTATACACCGCGGTTTGATGACAATCAGCGAAACACCTTAGACAATATCAATTCTGAGATCTATAATGATAAACTCCTTATTCAGCTTATCCGTCCTTCCACACACTATTACAATTTTATTACGTCAAATGGGGAAGTAAACACATGGATTGAAGATAAAATAATTCGATCAGAGAAAGCCTAGATAAGTGTCTTTTTAAATCTTTATCACTATTTGGGTGCAACAAGGATGATATAGTTTCTCAATTCCAAGAGCATAATAAATTTTTATAAGTAGAATTAAGGGGATTATCTGTTCTATACTCTGAATATATAAGTATTAAAATTAATAAATAGAAGAAGATTCATGAATAGCGTTATGGTTAACAAGGCTATTAGGAAATACGTATGGCCTCTTTTAAGAGAAAATAACTTCACAGAATCTACTACTAGAACATTTTGGAGATTTAAAGAAAACCGAATCGAAGTAATAAATTTCCAATCATTTAATTCATATTTGGCAGAAGGCCTTAAATGCACGACATTTTCTTTTGCCATTAATTTAGGTATCTATCTTCCTTATATACCTTCTTATCCTACAATGAAAAATAAAGACGGAAAAATTTTACCTAAAGAATTTGAATGTCATTTAAGAAAATGCTTGATAAAAAGCTTGGAACAGCAAGAATTAGAAAGAAAGGACATTTGGTATATCAATTCCGATGGAATGAATTTAAGTAAAGTAATGGAAGATGCTCACAAGATGATTAGTGAGAATGGGTTTAAATGGTTCAGTGAATTTCAAGACAATAAAACGCTTCTAGATTTTCTCCTTACCAAAGATGAAAATAATACATTTGGCATGGGAAATAATCCTTCTCCGCAACGTTCTTTACTTATTGGGTTTGCAGCAGCTGAATTAGGGAATTGGGAAAGAGCCAAGGTTGAATTTGAGAAAGTTATACAATCTGGCTGTTTTGAGCACCTACATGAATTTATAAGTGCTAAGTTAGAGACATAAATAATGTAACAAAAACGATCGTTTAAGACCTTTCAGATGTAAGAAAGAGAAGAGCCCACAAAGAGACTCTTCAAAATTAATAATTAAAATTCTTCAGAGCGACTAATTAGCTTCATCTTGCTCAGGGTAGAAGACTGGGGAGGGTAATGTAGCTCTAAAAGGAACATCATAGCCCCAATGTGATGCCAACCCAGCAATTTGATGTCCATCAGCACTGATGTCTGTGACTTCTACTATTTTTACAGACCCAAGAGGGGAAGAGAACGATGTAGGATTAACTCCTGTATCGTCTAATAATTTTTCGATACTTGAGATAAAAGTAGAATCTTTACTTATATAAGGAATTTTAGAGTATTCTTTGTTAATATCTACTACATCCAAAACTTTAATTTCGTCTGGCGTCCATTTTAAATGGTAATACACTGCATCTGGCCATCCTTCTAAATGATAGACTCCATCTGCTCGCCATCCTGCTGGTCCACCTGGAATGCATTTATAGGCACTTATTATGGTTGTGTTATTTTCACCTACCCAAACCCTTGTTTCATAGGACGTCGTAATTTGTCCCAGTTTGTGATATATTTCATTCCATGGCAAAAACTCAAAAGAAGACGCCCCAGATGCGAAACTAATTTTTGTTGCTGCGGGCGGTTGTTTTAGCCATTCCTGGTGCAGTTTTTCGCATTCTTCTCCTCGCTTTTTCTCCCTTTGGATCCGCCTTAAGGTCCCCCGGAGACGTTTTGCAGAATTCTCCACGGGGTTCTCCAGTTTACGCTTGCAACTTTCTTTAGAATTTTCTTCGCTTATAGAAGATCCATGAGCCGTCAAAGAAGTGCCTAAAGAAAGGCATAAAACTAGTAATGAGGCAGATAATTTATTCATAAGTTTGGTCGCTCTTTATTAAAAAAAATAACATTACTTAAGCTATACACAATTTGTTTTAGGAAAAGCAATATTTTTTACCCATAGGCATCACTGCTCAGAGCAGCACAGTTAAACTGCATACCACCATCTAGACCAATTCCTTTATGTGGTGAGGGCATGCAAATCTCATTGTCTTTAGCTCCATTAGATAAAAGAGATTTTTTTAAGTATATGAATTAAAATGGATCCATACTTTCCTAAAATTAAATCGTCCTTGAGAGAATAAATATTTAATATATAAATTAAGGCATGGTTCTTTTTTGTTTTAGTAACTTCAGCATTCCTGCCTTTAATAAGCTTTACCTCCCCATAGCCTTGCCTCTCACATCTGATGACATTCCACTTAAAGCCAAGGTCTCTAATTTTGATTCTCGTTCCTTCATCAGGCTTATCACCAAACTTTACGATGACTGAAGATTTGCCTCTGTTCTCTTTTGCATAAGCCTTACCACCTTAATGGATAAATTCTTCTATTGCCTTTGGATGTGAGAGCAGTTGTTAAAGAATTAATAGGGAAAGAGAAAAGAGTGAATTTTAGGAATTACTATGTAACAAAAACGATCTTTTTTGTTACATATTCGCTAAAGCTCCAATTTATAAGCTAAAATCAACTAAAAAGTGTTCCAAAATAGGTGTTTTTAATATAGAGTGTTCCATAACATGTAATTTATGGTTTTAGGACATTGTATGCTGATAGGATACGCTCACGTCTCAACTCAAGATCAAAATAGCGAACTTCAACATGATGCTCTCATCCAAGCAGAGGTCGATGAACGTCACATCTTTATGGACACTGTATCAGGCTCAACACTTGATCGCCCTCAACTTAAGAACGTTCTTGAATACCAGGAGAGGAATAATATTTTTGCATGTTTGAAGGAAAATTATGCTTAGACTGTCTTAGATTAATATCTTTATGGGGTTTTCTACTAACTCAATCTCAAGGTGTCAAAGATCCCTAAAGATCTTTGACTTAACCTTTTAAGCTACTATAAACTTTCTGAAATTGTATTAAGCCATCCCATCTTTTCTAAAAGTTTTTCCACATGCATAGGCATGATATTGATGTTCATATTAACATCACTTTCCTCAAACCCAAAACCGTCACAGGGATCAAGGTCTTTTGAGACTAACCATTGACCAAGGTCTCCTGCTTTCAATGGTCGTTGATGAAGAGCTAACGCAATCTGTCGGTCCATTTTGTTGTGCTCTTCCTTTGAAAAATCTTCCCCGCTTCGGCCAAGCTTTCTTATTTGAAGTTCTCTATCTTCGTTTGTTTCCATGTGAGAAAGAACATAGGAAATTAAATGGTCTTTTGTAAAATGATTGTAAAATTGCATTAATGCGTCGGGAATTTCTTGTTCATCTAAAGGGGAAATCCTCTCTTTAAAACCCTCAACAGCTTGGAACAAACCAATGTGTCCTTGAAGAAGTGGCCGAACCCTAGATAATGAATGTACGTAACCGCTTTCTCCAAATGCTTTCCAATAAGCCACATTAACTGCTTCGTGCACTATAGATGCCATTTTCTCTTCAAAAGCATCGGTTATACTGGCAACTTTGTTTTCTCCCTTAATTAATGCATTAGTCGCACTATTGATTCCTTCGACTTGGCCCGTTGGACAGTATAGAAGTCCGTTTAAAACTATACCTAAATTATTAAAGCGTGTAGCAGGATCTTCAATATTTTCAAGCGCAAAGACAATATGCTTCAATGCATTAATAACCCCGGGTTTTTGATCTTCATCAATTTGCCAGCCTGCGCGCTCTCCCTCTTCCAAAGAATGCCCTTGGAGCGCTTTTAAATAACCCTGGGCTCTTTTAGAAAGCTCGTGAAATTTTTCAGTATTATTGGTAGTTCTTGCAATATTCCCTGTTATATCATTCTCACCCGTTACTGTTAGAAAGTGAACATAATTAGGTGCAGCTTCGTCAAGGGTTTCAATCTGGCTCATTAAAGCTTTAAATCTCTCAGCCAAATTCATTTCTTGCGTGCTTAGGTCGGCCAATGGTTTTCTTGCAGTTTTAATAAAGTGCTGCTGATTAAAAAGCTTCATTTTGTTTTGAAGCTCTGGCGTAAAAACTACGGGAAAAAATCGAAGATTCCAGTCTAACCCTAACACTTGATCTTCTTGATTGTTACTCTCCCTAAATTTACGAATGATCCTGCGTCTCTCATCCTCTTGAACATTTTCTTGATTCATTATGTTGATGTATGCTTGGCGCGCAAATAAGTAATCTTGAGTATTGGAGCTGGTCCATAAAGTGCATAAAGCCAATGAATATTCATAATGATGGGGGTCTTGAGCAATTATTCTGGAACGCTGAGTTTGCCACTCTAGCCCTACTTTTTGATCTTCAAGATGAGGGCTTTCCAAAAATTTCCAAATGACTTTCTCTCCCTCTGATGTTATTAAATTTTCTTGATTCATGAAATGAAGGTATCCTTCACGCGCAATTGATCGATCTTGCGCATCAGGGCTACGCCACAGGGCCGCTAAAGACTTTAAATAATTGGGATGGGTGGTATCTTCAGAAATGAGCTTTAAAGCCGATCGTCCAATTTCCATCCATTGGATTTTTCCAGTGTCCCATAATACCATAATTGCTTCATGTTGATCTGAATGTTTATTATTCTTAGCGATTTCTTGAAGCAGATTTAAAGAAAATTCTTTATCATCTTCATTGCCCATGTTGTGCAAAGCAAAAAGAGCCTTAACACTATCGGGGTGATTGGGAGTCTGAATGATCAACCTTAATTGAGTTATTAGGAATTCTTTATCTTCATCCTTATTAAATAAGTCAACTCTCTCAAACCTTCTTTGATTTTGGATATATAAATTAGTGAGAACAGAGAATTGCTTAATATGATTGGGAGTTACAGCAATGCGCCGAAAAATGTTTTTTGCAAACTCCTGGTCTTTGTAACATTCAGAATTTAATAAAATTGCTGTTGCATCGTAGTGATGTGTATTTTTAAAATCACTGGCTATATTATATAAAAATTCTCGAGCTTGATCTTGGTTTTTGATATCATTACTAGCAAATAAATATCGGATAGCTTCCCAGCGATTAGGATGAGAAGGGTCGACAGCTATTTCTAACAATGGATAAGTTATAATTTTTTTATCCATCCCTTCTTCACTATCCCAATCCCATAAATTTCTTAGCGCTCGAAAATAATGAGGACTGTTTGAATTTTGAGCGTGAGCGAGCAAAAATTTGTATGCTTCAGCGACATAAGGCTCAAAAAATTCTCCTATTAATTGTTTCGCAAAAACCATAGTTATCACATCAAAATAGTGCTGATGCTGCGGGTCCTGAAGGATTTTCATGAAGTAACTGTATGCGATTGCCTTGTCCTCTTCAAGGGAAGAGGACTTTAAATATCCCATCGCGGTAAATTGATCAGGATGATTATGGTTTTCTGCAATTTCTCTTAGGGCATTTCGTGCAAAAGATTTATCTTCTGGATTATTTGAGTGGAATAACTCGTATAAAGCCTTTATCCAAAAAGGATGATTAGGATTATTGGCAGTCTCGCGCATTATGCTAAGAGCCTTATTTTTTTCTTCCGGACAGTCAGAATAAATAAAGTATTCTGCCACTTCAAAGGAATTGGGATGGCTATGATTTGTAAGAAATTTACGTAAAGTTGAACGAGCTATTGCTTTTTGCTCTCCCTGGCCGAAGGAAGCTAATGTTCTTAATGCTACAATCTGCTTTGGATGTTGATCGCTTTGGGACACGTCAATTAAAGATTGATTGTAAGCAATAACATCATCAACATTATTGGATAATTGAGAGTCGGTAAGTATGTCTTTATATTTAGATTTTCTTAAGGATGGAGCCAGAAAATTTTGGCTGAGAGGCTCAGAAACATCTTCCGAGGCGCTCATTTCATCAGGATTATTTTCCCTCCTAGATATATCTAGGGGCTTATCATAAGCCATTAGAGGGCCCTGAGTATGAAACTCGTCAATATTTTCTGGTTCTTTTTCGAAGCGACGTCGTTTGGCTGATTTCTGGTCATCGGTTGTTTGGATTTGAGCACTCATATGTGCGGAGGACTGGGAAATATTTTCTTGAGGAGAGAATGCTTCGTCATTCATATCAAGGCT
>JBQCDM010000218.1:0-7704 GCA_051961235.1 Nucleicultricaceae bacterium (SeqCode) | reverse complement strand
GCCGTCATCCCCTACTTTGGCTATGCCCGTCAAGACCGCAAGACGGGACCACGCACTCCTATCTCTGCCAAGTTAGTGGCTGATTTGCTCACCACTGCAGGTGCGCATCGCGTTCTAACCTGTGATCTTCACACAGGACAAATTCAAGGATTCTTTGACATACCGCTTGATAACATGTTCACAGCCCCCCTCTTTAGCCAAGACATTAAGCAAAATTTTGAGCCAGGTTCCTTTGTCATCGTATCGCCTGATGTGGGCGGTGTTGTAAGGGCACGTGCTGTTGCAAAGCGTGTGAACGCCGACCTTGCCATTATTGATAAAAGGCGTGAACAAGCTGGTATATCAGAAGTGATGAACATTATTGGCGATGTAAAAGGACGCACATGCATCCTGATTGATGATATTATTGATTCAGCTGGAACACTCTCTAATGCCGCAACAGCGCTTGTTAATGCTGGAGCTATTTCTGTATCTGCTTATGCATCGCATGGGGTTTTCTCGGGAAGTGCGTTTAATACCATTCAAAATTCAGTGCTAGAAAAAGTTTCAGTAACAGATAGCATTCATAGCAAAACAGAAAATCTTGAAACATCAAAAATTAAGTATCTCACCATCTCAACCCTGCTTGCAGAAGCGATGAATCGGATCAGTTTAGAGAAGTCAGTGTCATGTCTTTTCGATTAATTACATCTCATATGAAAAAACATTTGCAAAAGACGACACAAAGATTTATTTCATAGTTCATGAGTTTTACGGAGTATAAAAATGTCAACACTTAATACCATGCGTGTTCAGCCTCGGGAAAATAGCGGTCGCGGCGCTTCTAGAGCACTCAGACTAAACGGCCTTGTACCTGCTGTTATTTACGGCGCAGGTAAAGACAATGTTAACATCCACATTGATATACGTGATGTAATCAAAGGTTTACAAGACCCTGCTTTCTTCACTCACGTGTTCAATCTAGAAGTTTCTGGCAAAAAGGAAACTGCTTTGGTACGTGACGTTCAATTCCATCCTGTCACAGACAATCCAATCCACGTTGACTTTTTCAGAGTCGGCAAGGACAGCAAAGTACATGTTGCGATTCCTATACATGTTATCAATGAAGATAAATCACCTGGCATGAAAAAAGGTGGCGTGATCAATCTCGTTGTACACAATCTTGAAGTTGTGGCACCTGCTCACAATATTCCTGAAAGCATCACCATTGACCTTTCAGGACAAGAAGTTGGATTTAGCGTTCATAGCGATACATTAAAGCTTCCAACGGGTGTAAGCATTGCGCATCCAGAGCGCGACAGCACAATTCTAACACTTGTTGCACCAACAGTTCAAAAAGCAACAGAAGAGACGCCATCAGGAGAAGCATCTTAATGTCGTCTTCGATACGCTCCAGATGTTAATTGTTGGACTTGGAAATCCAGGTAGTCAATACGAAAGAAACCGGCATAATGTCGGTTTTCTTTTATTAGAGGCTATCGCAAACGCTTATCATATTTCTTTTACTTCTAAATTTAATGGCGCTTTTGGTACAGGAACGGTTCAAGGCCATGACGTTATGCTGTTCAAGCCTTACACATACATGAATCTTTGTGGACCAGCAGTATCAGCGCTTATTCGTTTTTATAAGATCCCCCTTGATCAGGTTATTGTCATTCATGATGAGCTTGATCTACCGTCTGGAAAAATTCGCCTTAAAAAAGGCGGTGGCGCTGGGGGACATAATGGCCTTCGAAGTCTGGATGCGCATATTGGTAATGATTATCATCGCATACGCGTAGGCATTGGACATCCAGGTCATCGCGATTTAGTCACAGGCTATGTTCTTGGCAATTTTACCAATGACGAGATTGCAAACTTACTGCCTTTATCCAAAGCGTTCTCTCAACACCTGCCCACCCTATTGGACGGGCAGTTTGATAAATTTCAAAGCATTGTGGCTCAAACTCTTATTCAATCAACTTAATAAAAAGGTTTTATCGTGGGATTTAATTGTGGAATTGTAGGATTACCAAACGTTGGAAAATCAACCCTTTTTAATGCATTAACAGCGACAGCTGCGGCAGAAGCGGCAAATTATCCGTTTTGTACCATCGAACCCAATTCAGGACGCGTTGCCGTACCCGATGAACGCCTTACAAATCTTGCGAACATCGCAAAGTCCCAACAAATTTTACCAACCTACCTTGAATTCGTTGATATCGCCGGTCTTGTGCGGGGTGCCAGCAAAGGAGAAGGTCTTGGCAACCAATTTTTGGCCCACATTCGTGAAGTTGATGCCATCTTGCATGTGCTGCGTTGCTTTGATGACCCCAATATCATTCATGTGGAGGGCAAGGTAGATCCGCTTCGTGATGCCGAAGTCATTAACACTGAGTTGATGATTGCAGACCTTGACAGCATTGAGCGTCGTCAAACTAACCTTGCAAAGAGAATTAGAGCTGGCGATAAGGAAGCAATTGGGCTTTCAAAACTACTCGAGAAGGCTTATGAAAAACTTAAAGATGGACAACCTGCACGTAAAATGGAGCTCGACGAAGAGGAAAAACCGCTTCTAAAGCACCTGCAGCTTATTACCATGAAACCTATTTTATATGTGTGCAACGTATCAGAATCTGAAGCTAAAGATGGCAATGAATGGACCAAACGCGTTGCAGAGTTTGCAGCAGCAGAAGGCGCTAAATCTGTAATCATTTCAGCGGCTATTGAATCAGAGATCTCTGTGCTTGAAACAGCAGAAGATAAAGATGCCTTTCTTGCGTCCCTTGGTCTTGAAGAGACAGGGCTTTCCCGCATTATCAAACAAGGATATGCGCTTTTAGGACTGAACACGTTTTTTACGATTGGCCCTAAAGAGGCACGTGCTTGGACCGTTGAAAAAGGTGCCTTCGCGCCCCAAGCGGCCGGTGTTATCCATTCCGATTTTGAGCGTGGCTATATTTGTGCTGAGACGATTGCGTATGAAGATTATGTGACCTATCAAGGGGAACAAGGTTGCAAAACAGCTGGCAAGCTCAGGATTGAAGGACGTGATTATGTTGTGCAAGATGGCGATGTCTTCCACTTCCGCTTCAATGTCTAAGATCTCAAGAAAAAGAAGGCATCCTTTGCTGAAGGATGCCGCCCACGATAATTGGGAAAACACGCTCAGTAAGTCCTGCTTCATTTAAATCCACCAAAATTCCAGAGACCGTCCCTTCTCCTGTTGCAGGTGTGAGGCGCCCAGATGGTAATTTAGATGTAAACTTTTTAATCGCGATTTCTTTATCCATGCCAATGATAGAATTATAATCACCGCACATACCCGCATCCGTCTGAAAAGCCGTTCCACCTGGCAGAATACGTGTGTCACTGGTTGGAACATGTGTGTGCGTTCCGGTCACAAGAGAGACTGAACCATCTAAATAGTAGGCTAATGCAGCTTTTTCACTGCTCGCCTCCCCATGCGCATCAACAACAATACCGCCAAGATATTTTTCAAGCTTAAAGGGAGCCAATGCATCTTTAACGGTTGAGAAAGGATCATCCAGTGGATCCATGAAAAGACGCGTCATCACATTCACCACAACAAGATCCTTAACGCCGTCTTTTTTGTATCGGCCAATACCTTGACCTGGCGTTTCTTTTGGATAGTTAACAGGTCGCAGGAGTCGTGGTTCTATTTTAATATAATCCACAATTTGGCGCTGATCCCAAGCATGGTTTCCTGTGGTAATCACATCGACTTGCATGTCAAACAGGTCTTCACAAATGGATGGTGTAATCCCAAACCCAGCTGCTGCATTTTCACCATTCACCACAATCCAATCGATCTTGAAAGATTCTTTTAGAGCAGGAAGATGCTTTAATAAAGCATCTCGACCACTTCGACCAACAATGTCACCACAAAATAAAACGCGCATTAATTCTTAAATATATCCTTTTCCGTTACAATAAAATCTAGTGATACATCATGATCTTCAATAGGTAAAGAATCTCGTTCTTGAAAACTAAATGCAACGCCAATTGTTATAATGGGATGATCTTTTTTTAATAGATTAAGCGTCCGATCAAAGTGGCCTTTTCCATATCCAAGGCGATGGCATCTCTGATCAAAAGCAAGCATAGGCACTATTATAATTTCGGGTATGAGAGACGGGTTCAATTTAGAGGGCTGATAGGTATCAAATGCACCAAGTTCCAGCGGTGTTTCTGTGTCCCATTCCTTAAAGATTAGCGTTTTATCATCACGTTCAAAATAAGGAAGAAGCACTTTTTTTCCAGCGGCCTTTTGCATTTTTAAAAGAGGACGTAAATCAATCTCCCCTTCTTTCGGAATATAAGCGCCGATGGATCGATAGGATCTTGCATGAAGCAAACTTAATACCTGTTCCATAATTGCATTAAAAATACGCTCTCGTCCTGATGCATCCAGATCTTTTAAAAATAAGAGCCGAGCATTTTTATAGAAAGCGCGAAGATTTGTTTTTGTATTCATAAAAAAAGACCCAAGACCATGACAACCGTCGGTTAAAAAATCCTCTATGTGGCCTGCTCTGCAGGTGGGTAACCATGTGTTAAGATCCACGAATCTCAACAGGGATAGTCCCCTTAAGGATAATATGGCCCCAGGGAAGTTTAACCTAACGCGAAGCACAGCCTTGAGACTGCATTTAATCATGCTTGCCCTGTAGACACAATGGAGATTTTTCCACTACCTAGATTTTATTGATTTCATCAATAAAGTCCCACAAAAGATCAAAGCACTGGTTACAACAATAACAGGAGATGTCGGTACATCGTAGGTGTATGATCCCCAAAGCCCTAATACGACTGAAAACATAGCAATGCTCATACTCACCATCATCATCTTAAGAGGGGTTGATGCTAGTTGGCGCGCACTTGCAGCTGGAATAATCATCAGCGCTGTCAGCAATAAAATACCAAAAAACTTAATACATAAGGCAACGCCCGATGCAAGAATTGTTAAAAATAGGGTTTCATAAAGAAAAACTCTAACCCCATGTATGGCTGCAAGCTCTTCACTTAAGGTAATTAAAAGAAACGGCTTCCAAAACATTAAGACCAAAACCAATATGACCATAACGCTACACAATAAGAATGTAATATTTTCGGTGGAAAGCGCTAAAATGTCCCCAAACAAAAATTCCTGGATTTGAATGCCTTGTGATCTAAAAAATGAAAGAGAAAGCAAGCCAAGAGCAAGTGTAACTTGAGAAACAATGGCAAGCCACGTATCATTAGAAAGCAATAAACGTCTCTTAAAAACAGACATCAAAAAAGCAATGACAAAGCCTGAAAAAAAGGGGCCCCAAAACGACGCAATACCAAACACTAAGCTTAATGCAACGCCCCCAAGGGATGCATGCGCGACAGTATCACCAAAAAAGGACATGCGTCGCCAAACGATAAATACCCCAAGCACACCAGCGATCACACTCACACATATTCCCCCCAAAAGGGCTTTCAGAAGAAGGTCAGTCATGCGCACATCCTCCCAACTGATCGCTATGTTTGTGGTTGTGGTCATGATCATGGGAATGATCATGTTCATGGTGATGTTGATAAAGTGCCAGATTTGTCGCCCATTTTCCCTTAAACAACGCCAAATATTCGGGGCTCTTTCTCACTTCTTGCGGTTTTCCAGCGCAACAAACATGTCCATTCAAACAAATCACCCGATCACTTGCCATATGCACAAAGTGTAAATCATGAGAGACTAAAATAACGGTGCAACGATGCTTTTTTTGTGTATCCGCAATGAGCGCATAAAGAGACTCCTGCCCCATGACATCAACCCCTTGAAGGGGCTCATCAAGCACAAGGATATCAGGCTTTTTAATCAGCGCTTGCGCTAACATCATACGCTGAAATTCCCCTCCTGAAAGATGATGCACGGAACATCTCAAAAGATGGCTTGCGCCTACAGATTCAAGAACACTCCGCACACACGACTCTGATGCAAAAAGTCCTAAAAAGTCTTTAACCTGCAAAGGCAGAGCATGGTCTATACTAATTTTTTGTGGAACATAGCCAATTTTCAAATCCCTTTGGCGTTTGATTGAACCATGCGTTGGCTGAACGAGCCCTAAAATAATCCGGATCAACGTTGTTTTTCCAGAGCCGTTTGGACCAATAATTGTCATAAACTGATTAGGAACAATATCCAATGTCACATCGCTTAGAATGTTTTTATTGGAACGCTTAAACGACACATTTTCTAATTGAATCAAACTATTCACGCCCAGTACTCATGAGGGAAGGCTTACATTAATCATTCTTCAGGCAAGGGTAAAAGACATTCATCCAAAGCCACATTATAAAAATATGGCTGGGAGACCTGGATTCGAACCAGGGCTTCCCGGTCCAGAGCCGAGAGTTCTACCGCTAAACTATCTCCCAAAGATTATTTCTATATACCAGGAACTTATAGCCTGGTCTAGCACGGTTTTACCCGATATTAAACTATCTTAGCAGAGAAGAAAATTTTTGCACCTCATACATTCCCGTCCCTTTCATATAAGCATCTCCATCCTCAAAAATAATTTTTAATAAATACAAATAAAAGCAAATATGTTGTTTCTTAATATTTTCACGCATCAACACAACGAAACAAAGAAAAGATCGAGATTAAGAAAAAAAAGACCTGGAAATATAATTAATATTTTTTTTACTCACCCCCCCTTGAATTTAAAAAAAAACATTCCAATATGAAAAAAAAGAATGTAATGTATGAATGTGGTGAATAGCAAAATGATGTTCAAAAAAGATGCCCGAGAAAAAGAAATCTTATGGCGAATTCGAAGAAGCAGCATTTAATCAAGAGCTTATCACTATGTTTGTCAATTCCTCCCTTTCAAATTCCGCATTGGCCTTTAATCAACCTCGATTTACACCTATTGAGCGCCCGCAGTATTTTGCAGCTATTGATCTTGGTAGCAATACCTGCCGATTGATCATTACCAAAAAATTTGAGGGCCAATTTACCACGCTTGAAGTTTCTTCCAAAATCGTTAGGCTTTCCGAAGGTCTTGCGTTAACGGGTCGTCTTTCTGAGGTTGCTATGCAGCGTACTATTAATGTTATAGCGCATTTTGCAAGAAGGATTAGTCAATACAGCAACATACAAGTCATGGCTGTTGCTACAGAATCCTGCAGAAAAGCAGAAAATGCCAACCTGTTTTTAGAGCGCCTTTGGAGACGAACGCAGATTCGTTTTAAAATCATCAGCGAATCTGAAGAGTCCTATTTTGTTGCAAAAAGTTGTGCACCGCTTATGTGTGATTCAAAACCCTACGGTGTTTTTATTGATATTGGTGGCGGCAGCACTGAGATTATATGGGCGAAAAATCGGGGCGACCAATTGGAAGTTATTGATTCCATCTCTCTTCCCTACGGTGTTGTCCACATCTCTGAGACAAGAGATACAAAAAAAGCATCCCATTACCAACAGATCCAAGAACAGGTATCAAAAGCACTTGAACGCTTTACTGAACGCAATAACATCCAAGAGCGCATTCAAGAAAACCTGGTTCAAATGATCGGCACATCCGGAACAACCACAACCCTAGCAGCCATCCATCAAAATTTAAGAACCTATGACCGAAGCAAAATTGATCGCTTTCAGCTCACTTTTAACGATATCGTGCGCGTTACAAAGTCGCTTCAGTTGATGTCACCCCGTGAACTCGTCCTTCATCCTTG
>JBQCDM010000217.1:0-7222 GCA_051961235.1 Nucleicultricaceae bacterium (SeqCode) | reverse complement strand
CAAAGAACAAAGAACAAAGAACAAAGAACAAAGAACAAAGAACAAAGAACAAAGAACATATAAATGTAATTTTTTCAAAGCACACTAATTTTTAATATTATGATTTTAATAAATAACATATTTTTTTACCAAAAAAAGGAATGTTATTATTAATAATTACCATAAAACAAATAATAATAAAATATGAAATTATATTTATTTTCACGTCTAATTATTTTATTTATTAGATCCCCTTGAAATTCAAAATTACCCCCCCATCTACAAGTAATATACACGCCATTTTTATTACAGGGGAGAACTATGAAGTTCTTAAATACTTATTTTTTATTATTCTGTTTTGCTACACCTTCACTATATGCAACAGCATCAGTTGAAAAACCTATGTGGGAAGATAATCATTTCACATCACCACATCATTCTATGCCGCATTATGATCCTGAAGCAGCCGTAGAAGCAGCTTTTAAGAAAAAAATTGAGGCGGATTACATCAAGGATAGCCGCATCGTCAATCAACGATTCTTTAAGTACGGCAATTTTATTCTTGCGCGTCAGACTGACGAACATATTGAAACAGATGATGAGCAAAATGTTCCAGAGATGAAGGAACTATGCAGAACATCTATTATGAATGGTCGCATCTATGATGCCAAAGGACGCTTAGGAGATAATATGAATACCATCACGGAAGAATGCCCTGACCCCGTTGATTTTAACTACGTTATTTCAAAAAAGGGTGAGCTCTTTCTTATGTCAGCCAATGACGGTTGTCACAGCTATATGTTAAAATCAAAGCCAGGAAAAGCACATTATGGCATTGGTAAACCCGTTGCTTCAGCTGGGAAAATTTCTTTAAGACAAGGAAAAATTATTTCCTTCGATATTGACAGCGGACATTACTGGCCTATTGAAGATCAACTCATTATAGCGACGCATTATATGGCAAAGAAAGGCGTTTTTGCAGAAGATGCAGAAATTGGTTTTCATGACCACAGAAAGCTGCCAAAAACTTTTGCAGAAAAATATCCAAGCGTAGAATGGACCTATAAAATTCCTGTGGATGTGTTTTTGGAAATATCACCAGAACCAATCTTGAATCAGTATCGATAACATATAAGATAAAGGGATCTCTCGACATTGAGAGATCCCTTTTTTGAGGACTGTTTCATCTAGGATTTTTTTTAGCGAGGGGCTTTATAAAGAAAGCCCCCTACCGAAAAAACTTAGGCTGCTGCAGCTGTAGTGACCACATTAGAAGCTTCTTGTTTAAGTGTCATAAGTTCTTTTAGTACGTCATCAACTGTTTCTGCTTTTTGTATATCTGTTTTAAATGATTGTATTTCTTTCATTTTGTCTGCTGGCACATCTTCACCTTTTGCTTCAAAGATCTTGAGCATATTGCTTAATTCATCGGCCACCTTCTTTGCAGCTTCATTAAGACTAGCAGCCTTCTGAGGTTCGTTTTTAGCAATCATCGTTATTTTACGTTGAACCACGCTCATTGTAGTAACATCAAGGTTAATACGCTGCTGAGGCAGTTTTGCTTTTCCTAACTCTTGACTTCCCAAAGATACAGACTGCTGTATTGCTTTTGCTATCTCTAGATCTTGCTTGATGAGTTCTGCTACTTGTCGTTTAGGTATAGCTGGTGCTGCTGTTGTGGGACGTACAGGGGCTATTTTTGGACAAGCCACATCTGCAATTTTCTTCAAGCCAGCCGGCAACTTAGCACGGTACTCAGATATTTTATCCCCTAACTCCTTCGGACCACAGATCAATAGGTTAGCATTTGTGACATATTGCACATCTGCTGTGACAGCAGCTTTCAATGACTCAGAGGCTCTTTGAACTTCAGTGATGGAGACTTCGGCCGCTTTTTTCTCACACTTAGAACCTTTAAAAGAGTCAGTACCCTTCTTATAATCATGACAGGCAACAAGAGCAACTCTCGCAAAGTCTTGCAATTTACAATTGTTTCCGGCTGAAAGTCCACTGCCTCTGATGATTCCACCTTGTTCACAAAGAAGATCTTTTGCAAGCTCGGCCCCTGGTGCTGTTTTAATGGCATTGATCATTTGATTTGTAAGCGGGTATATTTTTTGTTGAGATGCGTTTGCTTCTTGTCCCAATCCCGCCAAAATGCCTATCAACGCTATACCGCTCAGAATATTTCTATTTTTCATTATTCTTCCCTCTTTTAAATTGTCAATTTTTTCTTCTTCGCAGTGTTATTTTACACCACTTTTTCTAAGAGCATCCTTGATAGCTTCGTTTGCCTTATTAGATTCTTCTTCATTCGACAAATGCAACGGGCTTAGCGCAGAGGAAACCTTTCCAAATAATCCTCCTGGACGATCACTTGCAGCGTTCGCAGCTTCAACAGCCATTTCCTGCGTAATTTGATGATTATTCAACCCGATGATTGCTCCATAAACTGCCTTAGCAATGGGTGTATCTTCAAGCCCTGTTGGTGCAGCGGTTTGTTGAATGGGTGGATTGGCAGGCCCTTGTGAAACGCTCCCAGGACTAGCGGGCCTAATTGCAGATTTAATTGCTTCTTCTACAGCAGCTCTTTCAGCAGTTGTTAACTCTCCAATCTGGTGCATCCCTCTACCTGCTTTCTGAGGCAAGGTCAAACCTGAAGGGGCATTCGCAACAGCATTTGCAGCGTTAATTGCCATGTTTTCGGTAATCTTCTTATTATTTAGTTTCTTAATCGCATCATAAACGCTTTTTGAAACAGGATTGATTGCCCCACCATTGCCAGTGGCAAGTGTGCTTGCTGGAAGACTTTTCACAGCTTCCGCTGCTTCTTCAGCAATAGCTTTGGATTCTACCTTGGCTGCAGGCGTCCCTAATATACGACACTTTTTCTCTGCTACTTCTTTCAATTTACCCCGAAGTTGACTAAGAGGTGGCGTGCAAGCCAGAGCAATGGCGTCCGCTTTACCCAGATCTATAGCTTTTTCGAAATATTCCCCCACATCCTCAACGCCACCAAATGCCTTACGCATATTTGTTCCACATTGTCCTTTCACAAATTTATCGCGATAAATGTGGTCGTGCGTATCGCAAACGATTTTCGCTATAGCAGCTCCATCGCGCGTGGCACAATTTTTATGATTCTTGCGAATCGCTCTTCCGTCTGCGCAAGATTCACTCTGACCAAACTTAGTTATTTCTGTTACAATGGATGAAATCCATGGTGAAGGTGTTCCTTTTGCAACTGGACCAGCTGCTTGTATGCTCTCTCCGTTTATAAAAACGCAAGTAAGCGCTACCCCCATTAAAATGCTTTTATTCTTCATTTTTCCTCCCGGTTTTTATAATTTTATTTTAACAAATCATACTCGCATTTATCACCTATGAGAATGGAGAAATTAATAATTTCTAAAAATTAAGAAAACCCTTTATTATTTCTTTAAGAGCAAAAGAGTGCCGAAAAAAAAAGAGGGAATTCAACAACACTTATCATTAATAAAATTATTCGGATATGAAGCTTTCTGTAGCAACATCATAGTGCTTCCACTCACCTTCACCTAAATCAAGCCAAATGTCTTTTGAAAACCCAAATATTTTTTCATCATAAGTTAAATGAAGCCCTTTAAATTGAAAATCTCTCAAGCCTTTAATGTATGAGACAACCTTCTCAGGTGTATAAGGCGGATTCAGTGATTTTAATACTTTTATTAGGATACTTGCATTAATATAAGCCTCAAGGGAATCCGTGTCGTAAATAGCTCCTGGATATTCTTGATTCATATGTTCTCTATACTCACGCACAATTTCAAGTTTGCTTGTTTTAGGATTAGGCACAACACGTGCTATAACAAATTCTAATCCAAGTCCTTCTTCTTGACGGCTTGATCCACCTACAAATTGTTTAAAACGGTCTGTTATAAAAGAATAACCCATGAGTGTCACATTGGATAAAAATTGAACGCCAATTTTATTAACCAATGCTCTAGAGGAAGAATAACTCGCAAGAAAGAGAATAACATCCGGATCAAATTCTTCAATTTTTTTTGCAGCTTGACTTACATCAAGACTATTAGGCGGTATTTTTGCTTGGCAAATAGATTCAGGATCCATCCCATGTTCATTTAAAAGGATCTCTTTTGCCTTATCTCCTAATAATTGCCCTGTTCTATTAGAATTGTAAAAGATAGCAAACTTCTGCTTTAGGAGCGTTTTTCGAGCATAGTGCAGAAGTGCTTTTATTTCATCATCATATGAAGCCCGATAGTTAACAACCGTACCTAAATTGGGTTGTCTAAAAACGGGGGAGCCACTCACAGGAAATAAAATGGCAGCTCTACCGTCTTTGGCATAGCTTAGCATAGAAGATCCAGTAGGCGCACCAAGAGGAGATAGAATCAAATGAATACCAGCATCTTCTACATAATGTTTTGCATTACTTAAGGCCAAAGAAGGCAGATATTTATCATTTGAATAAAAGGCATGCAGGGTATTACCTTGAATTCCCCCTATTCTATTTTGCTCGCGTATTTTTAAATCAGTTCCGTACAAAACACGTTTTCCAAATGTTGACGATCCTTCCGTTAAATCCATACTAGATCCAAGAAAAATGGGTTGTCCCGCACCTTTTGTCTTTTCAAATCCTGAATCTATAGATGCACCTGTTAAAAGAGAATATTTTTTGGTTTTAAAAAGATCCAAAGTTTCTTGATTTCTTGCGTAAAGTGTTACTGTGCTTTGATATAAATCATCGCTAATGTCAATGACACCGAATGCTTCTAATGTCGTTCCATAAAGTTTTTTATACACATCTAAGGAACATGACGAAATATTCCAGGTGGTTGCCCCCTCAAATTGCGCTAATTCATCAAGCCCGTGTGGTTCATTATAGCTTTTTTTTCTATCAACATTCTGCAGACGAATGAGAGGAAAATCCGTGATTGGTTGGGAAGCAGAATCAAGAAAATTTTTAGATTCATTAACGTCTATGCTCGCAGCCAAAGGAAATGTTTTTCCTGATAATAGTATAGATTTTTGGTCATGCGGCGTATAAAGCGTAAGCGTTTCAGGGAGATTTGATAAAAACTGGACTATCTCTCTTGAGAGCAAAGCGTCTTTCATATAATGAGACTGCTTCTTAAGTGTATGCCTAGAATAGCTATTATATATTTCTTTAACTTCATTTTCATTTTCTCCTTTAAGAAAAAATACTTTTCCAGGATTCTTTAGAAACAGCGTTAAGATTAATTTCAGCATAGGTAATGTATTCTTAGAACGGTCAATAACATTGCCTAAAAAAACAAATTTTATTTTATTTCCCTGGATATTCAGGTTCTCATCAATAATATTTTTCTCTTTAAGATATTGCAGACAATACAAGAGCGGCTGAATCTCTCCTTCCAAATTTCCCCAAACCAATAACTGATCACCACTTGAGGGCGTTATTGATAAATGCGGATTAGAACTTGAATTGGTTTTATAATTATCGAGCAATTTACAAATAAAATCTGAATTATCTAAAACAACATCTTGTTCAAAAATCCTTTTTACAAATGAAAAGACATCATTTACATAATTTCCGATTTTATAACTCACTCCATTTGACTTTGCATCATGAACTTTTTGGTCATTAAAATTTTTAAAATCTTGTAAAGATGGCAAGCTTAAATTGCTAGAACTTGTTGCGGCAAGATATGGCGCTGCACAACAGAAATGTAATATCGAAAGCAATGTTAGAGTCTTAGAGCATTTCATTAATCTAGAACTCCATATACATAAATAATAAACAATATTTGAGTTACATAAAACATTATATTTTTGAACAAAAGGTTACGATCTTTATCTGAAAGAGCAATATTCAACAAAAAGAAACTAAGGTTTGCTAACAAGAAAAAGATATAAACTTTGTCAAAAAAGGTAAAATACCCCACATCTGGTGAGATACTCTCTACCACAAATCTATGAACGATAAGACCAGATATACTTCCAATAGATAAGTTGATACTGCCTGCCGCGTCTTTAAATGGAATGATCAACGAGAATAGCCCAAATAAAAACAATATAAATTCGGGGATAAGCAGCAAAAGCAACACCCTAAATCCTGGATTTTCAAAATCAAAACTAAATATGGCAATAGGATGAGAAACATTGATGGAAGTATTGTACTTATCTAAAGCTTCAGAATAATATCCTGTTTGAATTCGAGCATTATTGAGCTTCCAAGCTTGTTGCTGCACGTCTGGTGCAATTACAATGCCAGTGTGCGTACCATTTAATGTGAGTTCACTTTTTGATATGCCCCCCATCTTAACAATAAGAAAAACACGGTGATCAGCAATTGGGAAATTCTTATGCTCAAGCTGTGATAAAAACTCAAGGGTTACATCAAATGACGCAAGAATTTTTTGATGCAATAATTTTGTTCTAGCCTCTGATTTTTTTATCAGCACACCTTTCTCAATATCAAAAGATTCAATGGTTTTAAGTGAGAGTTCTCCCGGTTTATATAAAAACCATAAAGTTCCCTCGATTTTAAAACGGCCTTCCTTCATGTTCATATAGGAAATACTGCGCACTGATAAACCCACATCCACTATGGGAGGATCATTTGCTAATGCGCGTTCTTTTTTGGGGGTATAGACTTCAAAATGAGGTGTCTTTTCAAAGAAGCTTGATTGGTTTAATAAAAATTGCAAAAAAGCGAAGACAATGAGAGAAAATAAAAATGTAAATATGATGTGTGTCTTCGTATACGTAATGAATACAAGCCGATTCATTTTATCCCTTTTTATTTTACATCCTAACAACACGCTTAGAGAAATCAAGAAAAAAAAACGGCAGAGTATATTCATTAAAAGCGATTAATATTTAGTGAATCACTTCTTAATTTTGACACAGCACATTCCTTTAAATATCTATTAAATATTATTTTTTCATTAAAATTGACATAAAAAAACTAACCAAAAGAGAAGATCCTTGAAAAAATTAGTCTTATCTTTAGCACTAATGACAAGCTTATTCGTTTCTCATTCAGTTTTAGCAGCAGGCGATCCTAATGAACAAAAAGAAATGGATAGAGCGCTAGAAAAAAACAAAGCAAGAAGTTACAGAGACATTATCATCAAAAATCAAAAGTGAAGAATTTCAGATTGAATCATAATACCTTCACAATTTTGTAAAGCAAGTGACGCAATCATTTTTTGGGATGCAAGAAGAGGCCTCTTCTCTCGGCAACTAGAGACACGTC
>JBQCDM010000216.1:0-4337 GCA_051961235.1 Nucleicultricaceae bacterium (SeqCode) | reverse complement strand
AACTAGCCATAAAATCAACGCTTATCGCTTAGATTGTTCAATTTCCTCATGAAGCAACGTCACTTCAAGCCATTCTTCCTCTAGCTTCCGTTGTTGTTCCTGTAATTGGCTCAATGCCTCAGTTGTCTTTTTAAAATGCTCTGGATCTTTTGTGTAAAACTCAGGATCTTCTAACAAAACTTCAAGCGCTTTGATTGCGTCTTCATTCTTTTGTGACAACATTGGAAAATCATTGAGTAGGCGCGCTTGTTTATAGCTTAGCTTGGTGACACATTTTTTCTCGGCACTTTCTTTTCCAGCATCAGGTGAAATCATCTTCTTATCATCCCTCGATGTAGGATTTTTTACCGCCGAAACTTTTTGGGTTATCTTGTGCCCCTGCCTTTGTGTTAAGTAGTCTGTGTATCCGCCTGCATATTCGGTTACTGTTCCGTCCCCTTCAAGGGCAATGGTTGAGGTTACAAGTGTATCTAAAAAAGATCGATCATGGCTTACAATTAAAATTGTCCCTTGATAATCGTCCAAGATTTCTTGCAAAAGATCAAGCGTATCCATGTCCAGATCATTGGTCGGTTCGTCCAAAACAAGAAAATTTGAAGGCTGTGCCAAGGCCTTTGCAAGCATCAATCTATTGCGTTCACCCCCTGAAAGGCTTTTAACAGGCGATCGTGCTTGAATAGGTGTAAAAAGAAAATCTTTCAAATACCCAATGACGTGTTTTTGCTGGCCTTGCACCCAAACCATGTCGCCGCCACCTTCAACAAGATTTTCAGCAACTGTTGCCTCTCCTTTTAAGAAATCTCGCTTTTGATCCAGGTAAATCATATCAAGATTCTTACCCAAACGAAGATAGCCTGAGTCTGGCTTCAGCTCCCCAGTCAACATCTTAATCAGCGTTGTTTTTCCAGCACCATTGGGACCAACAATGCCGATACGATCGCCTTTTACGATGCGTGTACTGAACGGCTTAATGATGACGCGATCCCCATAGGCTTTTGTAATATTTTCGGCTTCTATCACAAGCTCACTTTTAAGATTACTTGCAACCGCTTGCATCGTCGGTTTTCCAAGCACCTTTATTTGTTCAGAACGTTGTTGTCTTAAGCTATAAAGCCGATTCAATCGCCCTTGATTGCGTTTACGACGCGCTGTGATCCCTTGATGCGACCATGTTGTTTCAGCATCGATGAGCCGATCCAATTTATGTTCTGCAACAGCTTCTTGCTCACGAATCGTATCAGACCACTCTTGGAAATGCGTGTATCCTTTATTCAAGGTACGAACAATCCCCCGATCCAACCAAAACACTTTGTTTGTGACCGCTTCCAAAAAAGATCGATCGTGGCTAATCATCAAAAGTGAACCTTGATAGGACCGCAACCAGTCCTCAAGCCAAAGAATTGTCCTCAAATCTAGATGGTTCGTGGGCTCATCCAACAAAAGAATACTAGGCTCAAGAATAAGCGCACGTGCAATATCAATACGACGCGCTTCTCCCCCTGAAAGAGAGATCAAGCGTCTATTGGGGTCAACGTCTAAAATTTGCAACAGCGCCTCGCCCCGATAAGCTTGATCACGCTCATCTTCAGGTAAAGCGGATAGGGCATATTCTAAGGCCGTTAATTCTGGATTTAATACAGGTTCTTGGGGAAGATACGCGATTGATTCCCTGGGTTGCTTGAATAAGGTGCCTTCATCTGGTTCTATATCGCCTGCAATCACTTTAAGGAGCGTTGACTTTCCAGAACCATTTCGACCAACCAGACAAGCTCGATCACCTGATGCAAGGGACAAATTAATTTTTTCAAACAGGGGACGCCCCCCAAATGTTATTTTGATATTTTCCAGGTTTATACGCAGTAAACTCACGTTTTATCTCTCTTTCAAAGGCACATACCAAAAACAGTTTGCCCATAACTTTAAAACTTCTATAATACATAAAATTAAAAATTAAAATAATCTATGGGAGGACGCCTTGAAAACTACAACTTACAGAACGATGCTCTTTGTTGCATCTCTCCTGATATCAGCTCCTGTTTTGGCTCAAACGCCTGATCCTAATGCAGCACCTGGTACAGCGCCTGGTGCTGCACCTGCTCCAACAGGAGCAACAGCTGGAGCAAAAGCGGCTGATGATCATCAAGTTTTAAGACCCGCTTTACTCACACCCAAAGACGCAGAAAATACCTTTGTTTATTTACAAGCATTTCACGTGAAATCAGAAGAGTTTAATAGCTGTCTTCTTGCTATAAGAGGCATGCCACAAATTGAAAATCTACGACACTTAGGAATTAGGCTCCGTGAGATGTCCTTTAAGCATTACGTTAATCCAAAGGACATCCGCTCTGTGGTGAATGATTCTTGTCATAATTTTGATCAAATCATTACTGCTTGCGCTAAGATTAATGTTGAGGTTCCTGATGCAGCAGGCTTTCTTCAAGGGCACCTCTGCCAAAACTACCGCGAATTAAAGTATGATCGACTTGTAAAAGCGAAAGATCCTTCGAAAAAGGCCTACAAAAAGCACAAAAGAAAAAAGAAAGTAGTCGAGGTATCATCAACCACAACAACAGCAGCACCTGAAGCGACAGCGCCTGAAGCGACAGCGCCAACAACAGCTCCAGCGGCAACGCCTGAAGCAGCAGCACCTGAAGCGACAGCACCATCAGCAGCGCCAACGGCGACAACGCCTGAAGCAACAACGCCTGAAGCAACAGCGCCAACGGCAGCACCAACAGCAGCGCCAACGGCGGCAACGCCTGAAGCAACAGCATCAACGGCAGCGCCAACTGCACCTGTTTCGCCTGCAATATCTGCTCCAACCACTCAACCAGCGGCGCCAGAACAAACACCGGCTCCAACTCAACCTGAGCAGAATCAACCTGCAACGCAACAACCCGCCGTTCCGGTAACAGGCTGATCTTCCAAAAAATCCGGGTCCTTTTATAGGATCCGGATTTTTCTATTCATCGATTATCATTTTTTCTTTGTAGGCATTCAGCCCTTTGCTCAAGCGCTGATCAAACAAGCCATACTTAATTTTTAATATCAGTGAGTTTTGTCATTATTTCTGAGTGACGCGACAATGTTTTGTGAACAGGGCACTTTTCAGCAATCGCAAGGAGGGACGCTCTTTGTTCGGCTGTCACTGGTCCTTCGATAGAAATCTCACGAGAAAACACGTCTATCTGATCTGGTTTTTTGGGAGACAACGTTGTTAGTGTTTCCTTTTCTTCAGACAGATCCTCTTTATGATGTTGCACGTGAACAGAAATATGTTCGACCTGAATTTTTTTTAGGTCAGCATACATGCGTAGCGTCATTGATGTGCAAGCACCTAATCCCGCCATCAAAAAATCATAGGGTGAAGGCCCTGTGCCAAGTCCTCCAGGCACCTCTACTGGCTCATCAGCCCGAAAGACATGCTCTCCCCATGTCACATCTTGTGTAAATTTACCCTTTTTGTTCTCAGCCACAACAACGCCCTCAATTGGCGATAAAGGAAGCGTTTCATGTGTCTCCGCAATATATGGGGCCACCCAAGCATTAATCATCGATGCCACATACTCTGAGCTCTTTACCTCAGTAAGTAAATGATCGGCCCGAGGAAGAGCACAAAAACTTTTGGGATTTTTTGCTGCTGCAAATAAATCAAAACCATTTTGTTGATTCACGATAGAATCATCAGGTGCCTGCATCACAAGAAGTGGCACTCTAAGGCTCTGCAAGATTGCCTGCATATCCGTTTCTTCAAGCGCCGCCAAAAAATGCTTCTTGATCACAAAGGGACGCCCCTCAACCAACACTTCGGCTGAACCCTCACGCATAATTTTGTCTTCCTGCTCTAGGAATCTCTTTTTGACATGTCTTGGATGACTTGGGGCATTGATAGAGACAACAGCTTTAAGGGAAGGAATACGCTGACTTGCAACAATAGCAGCTGTACCACCCAAGCTATGCCCAATCAAAAGGGATGGTGCTTTTGATACACGCACCATGGTTTCTACAGCACTTAGTATGTCGCTTAGGTTTGTCTCGAAATTTGTCTCGGAAAAATCCCCCTCGCTTGCACCAAGGCCTGTCATGTCAAACCTGAGAACCCCAATGCCTTCTGCTGCTAAAAAGCGACAAATACGACTTGCCGGTAGAAGATCCTTAGAACATGTAAAACAATGCACATAAAGCGCATAAAATCGACAATTGCCTTCTGGCAAATCAAGGCGCGCTGACAGCGTTTGGCCAGAAGAATTTATAAAAGTGATTCTCTCTGTAGTTGTGAGTACGCCCATGATCCGTCAACCTTTAAGACATCAATTTTTTGCACGCCTCAACAATTT
>JBQCDM010000215.1:0-2817 GCA_051961235.1 Nucleicultricaceae bacterium (SeqCode) | reverse complement strand
AAAAAACCTCATACAAAAATGAGTCAATCAATGCTGGAACAACGCAAGCATGAAGCGTATTCCCAGCTTGGAAAGAAAGATGGTGAAGCACGTGATGAACAACTAGCAAGGGAAGGCTATAGGACCGCCGAACAACCTCATAAAGAATATGATAATGGAGTCATCGATGAAGAACTTGATGAAAAAAAAGCAAAAGAAGATGAAGACGATTATAGAAACCATACATATCCCATGCACAAGAAAAGTGCATAACACCAAACACATAAATCAAGGAGAATATCCATGTCAAACATTCGCATCTATAAAGGTCTCATTGTGCTTTTGAGCATTTTGGGCACACACAGCTTTCCACTCTTGGCTTCCAAAGATGACGTCGAAGAAGAAGCCCCACCTACGGTTACTCAAATTCCACCTACTGCTACTCAAACCCCACCTACGGCTCCTGAAGAACCGCAAACGAATGAATCATTGCGCGTGAAAGAGCAAAAGGAAAAGGGCATCCTGCGTGAGGATCGTGATTACAGTGAAAAATCCGATTTTGTTAAGAATAGAGACCGATTAGGGGGAGCTGCAAAAAAAATCGGCGAAACAATCAAAGACATTTTTAAGTAAACCAGGGTGCTTTTGAAAAAAATGCCTGTGAAAGTAAATAAAGATAGAAGCCTGCAGAAGGATGCCTTTGAAAGAGTGTTCCATAAAATATAGAGTTTTTGGTGCAATCTGAGCAGTAATACTTGGTTTAGCTTTCAATCCTTTGTGCAGGCCTTTTTGTCTTCACTTATAGTCCTTAAGACTTAAGAAAGGGGTCACAATGTCAATTAACAAAGAATTTATCGACGACTTTAAAATGATGTTAAAAAAGTATCGCTCACGTATGGACAGGTTTTTTAAGGAGATCGAAGAATCCTCAGAAGATAATAGTGAGATCAAAGATAAAGTTGACACGCTACAGAAGCTTCTGGATGACGCTGATCAATTATATGACACTCTTAAAGATGCTTCCGAAGAGACGTGGGATGATCTCTACGATAAAGCCGTCGATATTTTAAAATCTTTGAAGGATTCATTCCATCAACTCCTCAAAGAAACCAATTTAAATGATGTCACAAAATTAAAAGAGGATGTACTTGAGTTAGGCCAAGAACGCCTCCATAAATTGGAGAAATATATAGAAAAAAAGCCCATAGCAGCGGCTTTAACAGCGCTTTGTCTTGGATTTCTTGTAGGGTTCTGCTCACGTGGAGGTGGTAAATGACACTTCTGCCGCATTTATTGAAATTCTTGATAGAAGGACAAACAAAGAGATCGGTGGCAAGCTTGCTGGGGGGGCTTCTAGCCTCCGTTGGCCTTATAATCTTATTATATGGCGCTTATCAATGGATAAAACCGCTTTATGGCGAGGTTATTGCAGTGGGCTTTTGTGGGATTGTACTTTCTGTCATTGGTTTGATCGTCATGTTTTTATCAATGCGCTCCAGATCCAATGGGCTCTTAGAAAAAGTTGAAACACTCCTACCGCATCTGAATTCTTCCGAAATTATCTCTGCGCTTCATGGCAAAAAAAAGGAAGGAGTGATAGCTGGTATTGTTTTACTTTTTTTGTTTGGTGTTTTTCTGGCACGGGGCGCAAAGAAAGGTAATCTTATGCAAAAAAAATGAGGCTCTCTTTAGGATCCTCGCTTAGTTAGAAAAAACTGAATAATTTCATATCCATATGAGACTTCAAACCCGCTATCTTTTTGCCTATGACTCATTTTTAGGAAAGGAGCGCTCCATGGCTTATAAAGAATCTCATCCCAACAACCGGCCTGTTCGCGAAAAAGGTTGGTGGCGTTCAGCAGGGTTTCGAAAATTTTATGATACCTACATGCTTTGTGTTGGCAGCATCGGCCAATTGCTATTTTATTTGCAGGCGCTCAAGATTTATCAGACAGGCTCTGCCCATGATATTTCTATGATGGGCTTTTTAATTGCTTTTTTCTCCCTTTCAAGTTGGCTTTTTTACGGGGTACTTTTAAAAAATCGTGTTCTCATCTTTGTGAATATAGGAGGCTGTCTTGGTGCTGGCATGGTGATCATCTTAAAAATTTTAGCCGACCATCATTATTTTTCTTGAAAGAGACTCCAAGACGCCCGCGCCTCGTTAGTATCAAGAAAAAATATGGAACATTATTGCTCCATGCTGATGAAAGACCCCTATCGTCTATCTTTGGATTTATAGGTGTTTTCAATAAATTTGCCATTAAGGTAGAAAACAAGGTCGCATTTCAACTCGATTTCCAAGAGCAAGCAATGCCATGAATAAAAGAGACAAGATAAATTGAGAATTCAATAAAAACAAATAGTGAGGTCATGATGAAAAAAATATATTTAATATTATTGGGTACTTTTGTGAGCTCAGTTGTTTTAAGCCATCATTGTGCTGATGCTGGTACTGTGCAAGTCATCAATGAAAACAAAAAGAGCTTGAAAGTCAGAATCAAAGCTGAAGGAAATGTTCTTAATGAGGATCTTGCGTCATATGTTGAAATTATTCCAGCCGAACACTACTACACCTTCACAGTAACGCCTGAAAATTTGAAAGGAAAAACCCATTATTCAATTAAGGGAGATACCAATCCATTTACCGTTGGTGACAAATGTGACCACTTAAGTGTTGATGCAAACTATCGCGTCACGTTCATTAATGATGTCGCTGGCACAACATGCGTTGCAGAAAAAACGCCCTAACAACCATCCTATACTCCGATATAATCAATAAACAATCTCTTCAGAGCCTTATTCTGGAGAGATTGTTTTTATGACATTATCCTTGAA
>JBQCDM010000214.1:0-3525 GCA_051961235.1 Nucleicultricaceae bacterium (SeqCode) | reverse complement strand
ATTGAAGGCAAAACGTTTGATCATCTTCAAAACAACCTGTTTGCAGCCAATAGTTATTTGCATCAAAATCTCTTGAGCGTCCTTAACAAAGCACGTTAAGCATTGCCTCTCGTCTGGCTATAAATCCAAAGCGTCTGTCTAAGACAGACGCTTTTTTTATTCCCCTTGTCATTTGTTATGTATGTTTCAAGAGCTGCTCACGTCGATCAAAAACAGCCCAAACCCCTTCATCCCCATGCCAGCTACCGCGCGTTGCCGCTTTTGAATATTCAGTGGATCGTGCTTCAAAAAAATTGGCGTGCTCAACACCATTCAAGAGGGTTGTAAGCCAGGGCAATGGATGCGCTTTGAGCTGTTTATAGTCTCCTGCATCTTCCTCGAAATAACCATAAATAGGACGAAGCTTAAGCTGGGTTAAACGCCAATCCGCGATATAACGAATGTAGGCCGCAATATCATCTGCCGTCATCCCATCAATATCTCCGAGCTCAAAAGCAAGCTCTATGAATTTATCTTCCAACCCCACCATGGTTGTTGCAACATCGATGATATCATTTCGTACGCTTGTTGTGACTGACTTCGTCTCTCTGTTCCACGCATGATAAAGGCGAATGACCGATTCACAATGCAAACTCTCATCCCGAACCGACCATGAAACAATTTGCCCCATACCCTTCATTTTATTAAAGCGCGGGAAGTTTAAGAGCATAGCAAAACTAGCAAAGAGCGACATGCCTTCCGTAAAAGCACCAAACATGGCAAGCGTGCGCGCCACATCGGCACAGGTATTTGTGCCAAAGCTGGGCATGTAGTCCACCTTTGAGCGCATTGCGCCATAACCTCGAAAGGCCTCAAACTCCGTATGCGGCATTCCTAGCGTTTTTAATAACAAGGCGTAAGCATCAATATGCACCGTTTCCATGTTCGTGAAAGCGGCCATCATCATCTGAATTTCAAGCGGCTGAAAAATGGGGATGTAACGCTTGAAATAGTTATCACTCACCTCAATATCGGATTGCGTAAAGAAGCGAAAAATTTGTGTCAAAAGATTCCGCTCTTGCTCCTTTAATGTTTCCCCCTGCCAATCACGTACATCCTCCCCCAAAGGCACCTCTTCACCCAGCCAATGTATTTGCTGTTGCCTTTTCCAAGCTGCATACGCCCAAGGATAACGATCTACATGGTAGGTTCCAGATGCATCAAGCAACCCAACAATGCCGCGCCCTTGCAAATCCAATGGGTTTTGTTCACCTAAATTTATTGGCATGACAAACACTCCTCATAACGATCATCTTTAATTTCTGGATTGATGGTACTTTTCTTTTGATTGCCCGCGTATTCAGGACGCTGCAGCGACTTAGATCTACAATAATACAAGCTTTTCACCCCTTTCTCCCAAGCAAGCCAATGCAACATAAGCAAATCCCATTTCTCAATGTTGGAAGGCAAAAAAAGATTCACCGACTGTCCCTGACATACAAAGGGAGCTCGGTCCGCTGCCAGCTCAATAATCCAGCGTTGATCAATTTCAAAAGCTGTCTTGAAAATGTCTTTCTCATCCTGATTTAAAAATGTGAGGTGCTGCACAGATCCTTCATGAGCCAAGATTGACTGCCATGTTTCGTACGTGTCCTTACCCTTATCCATGAGGACTTTTTGTAAATATTTATTTTTCACCTCATAATTTCCGTTTAAGGTTTTATGGGTATAAATATTGGCTGGCACAGGTTCAATACAGGCCGAAGTACCGCCTGCAATAATGCTAATGCTCGCCGTTGGCGCAATGGCGAGTTTATGACTAAACCGCTCAAGTCGCCCCACCTCTGCAGCATCCGGGCAAGATCCCCGCTCAAGAGCAAGATCATGAGATGCCGCATCAGCCTTCTCTTTAATGTGACGCATCATTTTGAGATTCCAAGCCTTAGAAAGCGCCCCTTCAAAGGGAATATTTTTGGATTGTAGAAATGCATGCCATCCCATTACGCCTAAGCCAACCGATCGTTCCCGCATAGCAGCATACTTAGCTTTATGCATCTGGGGCGGCGCTTCTGTGATAAAGGTTTGAAGAACGTTATCCAAGAAACGCATCACGTCTTCTATAAAGTGCGGATGTGCATGCCAATCATCCCAAGTCTCAAGGTTAAGAGAGGATAAACAACACACCGCTGTCCTTTCGACGCCTAAATGATCATTTCCTGTTGGCAGCAAAATCTCGCTGCACAAATTAGAAAGATGGACCTTGAGCCCCAAATCGCGTTGATGGGCTGCAAGATTCCGGTTAGCCGTGTCGATAAATACCAAATATGGCTCGCCCGTCTGCAATCGCACTTCAAGAATTTTCTGCATAAGTTGGCGCGCATTCACGGTTTTCAAGACCTGCCCATCATGGGGGGAGCGTAAGGGAAAGAGTGCATCCTGTCGCACGGCCTCCATAAACGCATCAGAAATATTAATACCGTGATGAAGATTTAAGCTTTTACGATTAAAATCACCAGATGGTTTTCGAATCTCAATAAACTCTTCAATTTCTGGATGATCAATATCCAAATAAACAGCAGCGACTCCACGCCTTAAGCTACCTTGACTGATCGCAAGCGTAAGCGAATCCATCACGCGCACAAAGGGGATGATCCCAGACGTTTGTCCAGCACGCTTTATAGTCTCACCCACACTTCGAACAAACCCCCAATAAGTTCCAATACCACCACCATGCGCTGAGAGAAAAACGTTCTCACTCCACGCATCAACGATGCCCTCAAGAGAATCAGGTACCGTATTCAGGAAGCATGAAATGGGAAGACCTCGTTTTGCACCACCATTGGAGAGGATGGGCGTTGCCGGCATAAACCAAAGCTTTGACATATAATCATAAAGGCGCTGGGCGTGATCTTGATCATCCGCAAAAGCATAAGACACGCGTAAAAACATGTCTTGATAGCTCTCTCCTTCTAAAAGATAACGATCATCCAACGTTTCCTTGCCAAAATCCGTTAAGAGGTCATCACGCTCTGGATTGATCTTGCACATCTCTCTAGACACCTTAGCCTTGAAAAAGCGTTCATCGCCCGATCGAATCGCAAAAGGAAGCAGCTTGGCACCTTCATTAAGCCCTAAATTTGACTTTGGATGTAAAGCTGTTGAATCTATTTTTTCTGGATGTATATTTTGTTGTATGGAACGCAATAGGGTCACCTCTTTTATAAAAGAGGCGGAGTTGTGAAGTGAGAGACAAAAGCACGACCTATCTCCCGCATTCGGTGCACCCCGCCCGACGGTTAAAGACTGTTCTTAAGGCAGGTCTCCTGACTTTCAACTTAAACGTTGCTTATCACCCTTCCCGGTTTCCCAGTGGACTTAAAAATAAACAACTTGCTGACTACAGTTGCGGGGGCAGTTTTGGCTTTCATCACGCGTGGTGGCACCAAATTCCCTTTTCAGCGTGATTCACATCACACACCTTTAAAACACCACATATAGTATCTCACAAAAATATTGTGTCAATATATAGTTTTCACATCTCTTCCG
>JBQCDM010000213.1:0-4963 GCA_051961235.1 Nucleicultricaceae bacterium (SeqCode) | reverse complement strand
GAGCGCCCACAGAAATTACGCCTGTTCAATCTTTCTTAATGGTTGGCGGGGGGCTTGGTAATGCCGTGCTCTTTTCCATTGGTCAAGCGTATCGAGCGCTTGGTACTCGTGTTGTTTATGTGGCAGCATACAAGCAAGAAGAAAAGATTTTTAAAGTGGATGCCATTGAAGAAGCTGCAGACACCGTCATTTGGGCTATCGAGAATGCATCAACCTTTAAAGCCCGCCGCCCAGGTGATCATGTTGTTAAAGGGACCGTGATTGATGGACTTCGCTTTATTCTGGAAGGGCCTGAGGAAGAAAGGCTACAAATTGAAAAGCTTCTTGTGATTGGTTCTGAAGGAATGACTTGGGCTATTAAAAAGACATTAGACGAAAATTCTTCCTATTTCCCAAAATTAAAATCGGCGATTGCGGGTGTTAACTCCCCTATGCAGTGCATGATGAAAGGGATTTGTGGTCAATGTATCCAAAAACATCGTGATCCAAAATCAGGCGAAGAAAGCTTCATCTTTTCATGCAAAAACCAAGATCAAAACCTTGAGACGCTTGATAGCGCATTTTTAGCAGGCAGGTTGGCTCAAAATCGCACGTCAGAGAAATTGCAGACTCTTTTATTAGAGTGTCGTTCAACGTCTCTGTGATCAATCTTCAAAGGAGCATAAAGCCTCTTCAATCAGTTGAAGGACAAGTGAGCTATTGACGTTACACACGAGGTGCGTGTTGTTATCATCAAGGTGGAGCTTTAGAGAAGAAAATACGGTGGCTCCAACAAAGGGTCCTTCGTTGGTGTGCACGGCAACAGAGACCTTTTTGAATTGAAAGAGATGGGGGGCCATAAGAAAGGCGATGACGCAGGCATCATGGATGGCGCGCCCTGGAAGATTATTAAATTCTTTGTCATAGGCTTCGGTATGAGCAAGCATGCGCATAACAGTTGTTGATATGGCTGTGTTTTTCTCTTTCAAGCGTTTCATAAAGCTGGGCGTTGTACACACCTGGTGGCTGATGTTGAGCGGAATGATATAAAAAGGGACCTTTGTGTTTAGAATAATCTGAAGGGCATGGGGATCAGAGTAGGCATTAAATTCTGCGGCGAGTGTTATGTTTCCTGTGCCGTGAGATCCGCCAAGCCAGACGATTTTGTCAATTTTTAGAAGAAGTTCAGGATGTTTTGTAAGAAGGAGCGCAATGTTTGTAAGCGCTGCTGTTGCTGCAATTGTTATTTTATGAGGTGTATTTTGGATTGTTTCTGCCATAAAATCAACAGCATGTTGCGTTTGGCGCGAAACGTTAGAGGTGGGTAGAATAGCGCCATCAATACCAGAATTTCCGTGAATATAGTCTGCAAAAAGTGGGGGCCGAATGAGGGGTTTTGCACAGCCTTTGTGTACGGGGATATGACTATGCCCAGCAAGCGCACAAATATCGCGCGCATTTTCAAAGGTTTTATCAACGGTGGCATTGCCTGCAACGGTTGTGATGCCTTTTACATCAATCAAGGGAGAGGAAAGCGCCATGAGAATGGCAACCGTGTCATCATCACCAGGGTCGCAATCAAGTATGATCGGCATGCTCATGATATACAACCTTTACATTAAGATTAAACGTGTTCTTTATATACACTTTGAAGGCTATTGACGAAATTAAAAAATTATTTTTCACTGATTTAAAAAGAATTAAAGGATTTATTTGTGCTTAATGAAGTTTTGATGTCCACTTTTTTAACCTTGTTTTTTATTATTGATCCAATTGGTGTTGTGCCAATTTTTGTGGGGCTCACAAAATATGAGACAGAGCAACGTCGACGTTTGATTGCACTGAAGGCCTCGTTGATTTCAGCGGGCATTCTCATCACGTTTGGATTTATTGGGGATTACATTTTGGATCGCCTTCATATATCTGAATCATCGTTTAGGATTGCAGGAGGTGTCTTATTGTTGCTGGCGGCCATCGATATGGTTGTTGCGAGTCACACAGGGCTCAGCTCGACAACGCCTGATGAACGAGAAGAAGCCAAAAGTCGTCACGATATTTCTGTATTTCCGTTATCAATACCGCTCATTGCGGGCCCCGGTAGCCTTGTAACGGTTGTGATGCAAATGCGCCAATTTGAAAATGAGATTGTTCTTCAAGCGCTCATTATTTTTATGGTTATCGTTGTCGTGGCCATTACGTATGTCTGTCTCATCATGTCAGGCCTGCTCTCCCGAATTTTGGGAGTCACAGGCACGAACGTGATTGGACGCGTTTTTGGAATTATTCTTGCAGGGCTTGCGATTCAATTTATCGTTGATGGAATTAAATTGAGCTTTTTTCCTCAAGGTGTGGCGTAAACTTTGACGTTAATTCATCGAGATCTGCTTGACTACATAAGCCAAGCGATACTGGATGGGTAGGCTTTATGGTCGATGATTGCTTATGCGTTTTGTTGCGAATGCTCTCAACGGTGTTTTTTGTTGTGCCAAGTAAGCGACAAATATCTGCGTCCTTCATGTCTGGATAATTTTTGATGATCCAAGCAATTGCATTCGGGCGATCCGCACGCCTAGAAAGGGGCGTGTAGCGCATGCCTTTTCTTTTTTTCTCAAGAAAAATATCTGCTTGAGGGAGCATTTTTAGATGAGCCGTTGCGTCTGCTTCACATCGACGAATTTCCTCTAAGCTCAATTGGTTGTTCAAAATAGGATCAAAGGGTACAAGACCGCTTCCAACTTCACCGTCTGCGATTGCTTGAACTTCAATCACATGCATGCCACAAAATTGGGCAATCTGTTCAAAGGTCAAAGATGTATTATCTATTAGCCAAAGCGTTGTAGCTTTGGGCATTAAGGGGGCTACCATGATAAAATCCTCCGGAAAATATTGATTGGACTTTAATACATTGGATCAGTTTATGCCAACAAAATCGAAAAAATCTACCGTTAAATAAAGGGATCGACTTCGATGCTTGCTCAAATGAGAATGAAAGTTAAAGGAAGCGAGCAGCTCTTGCACTAATAATTGACTGTAGTATTCAATAAAAATCAATTGATTTTAAGGATTTTAAATCATCAACTATTAATCTTTCATTAATTTAATTTGAAAATTGACTATATTTTTAATTTAATAATTAATTAATAATCAAAAAATATCCTGAATCAGTCAAAATTGTAAATAGTATTGAGGAGGGCGCCATGAGTTACTTTCGTTCAATTGTCATGTTTATATCATTTTTTGGACTTGCAGCGGATGTTTTTGGATCAAATCCCATGGATGAGTTTAGTGACTCAAGAGGTCGTGTGCCGCGCAAAATGCAAACGGGTTTTAGTGTAACTCAGCAAAGTACGATTGAACAAGATTCGAAGGCGCTACGAAATTCTATTATATCCGCAAGTTTAAATGAAGATTTTGTCGACACGTATCGACGTGCTTTTGCATATCATTTCACCCACACTGTTGATTCGCTCACCGCATCTTTTTTGCCAGAGGATATTGCAAAAGTTGTGCCACCTAATTTGATTAACCAGGCTGATATTTTAGGAAAATACAACACAGAAGATAAGAAAGATACGGTCTCCCATGTTTTGCCAAGCGTTGATGCAAACAACATCGATTACAAGCATGTATCGCTTGGGTTGTTACGTTTGGGTTTATTGATTAAAGATGCAGAAGAATTTAGTGGAGATGTGTTGTCTCCAGCGCGTTCTCACTTGATGAAACTCGCTTTTTTGAAGTCGGCAGAAATAGCAGAATCTATTGTCAATGAAGCAGATATTGCTGAAAAAGCCGATTTTTATACATCTATTGGCCAACTCTATCACTGGTCAGCAATGCACGCAAAGCAAGGGAGGGAGCGCACAATTTATGATGATAAGGCGCTCTATTATTATGAAGAAGCTCGTAAATACTTAGAAAACATTGAAGATTCAAGTGTAAGACAAGAATTTTCAAATAAAATAAACAAAGAAGCAGCTTTTATCTTGGCCTATCGACTTGCAAAGGTTTTTAACAAAATGAATGTGAGCCGCCTTTAAGCGTGCGTTTGAAAATATGTTAAGAGAAGGAGACCTTGTTCGGTCTCCTTTATTTTTTTAAGACTTATCGCCAAGACAAATATTCATCCCGCGTGCTGTCTGAATAAGTGTTCCATGGGTATCAATGGCGCCATAATTTTCAATGGCATCGTTTAAGGAAACGTCAATGACCTTCCTGTTTTGCCAAGCGACCATGCGATCCGTTTTGCCTTGAGCAATAAGGTCAACAGCATGTACACCAAAAGCAGCCGCAAGAAGTCGGTCACTTGCATTGGGTTGAGCGCCTCTTTGTACGTGACCTAGAACAGTAAAGCGTGTTTCGGCTCCAGTCAGCTCTTCAAGGCGATCCGCTAAGTAATGGGCGATACCACCAAAACGTGCCTTGCCTGTCAGATCCTTAATTTGAACCTTTTCACCTTTTTCTGTTTTGACGGCTTCTGCCACAACAACAAGTGCAAAATTATGACCATCTTGAAGATGTTTTTTAAGGCGCGTTGCAACGTTTTCTAAGCTGTATGGAATTTCAGGTACTAAAATCACGTCGGCCGCACCGGCAATACCGGCGCTTAAAGCGATATGACCTGCATCTCTTCCCATAACTTCAAGAATCATCACACGATCATGGCTTGCCGCTGTTGGCTGTAGGCGATCCAGTGCTTCTGTTGCAATGTCAACCGCCGTTTGGAATCCGATTGAGTTTTCCGTCATGGAGATGTCATTGTCGATGGTCTTTGGAATGCCAATAAACTTGATGTTTCCTTGGGTTGCGAGCTTTCTTAGAATGCTCATACTTCCGTCTCCTCCCACACCAATCAACGCATCCAAACCCAATTCACGACAACCTTCCGCGAACTCCGTTGAACGATCATGGATATGTCCGCCGTCCATGGGAAAAGCAAAGGGGTCGCCCTTATTGGTTGTGCCAAGGATTGTACCACCCATACGGG
>JBQCDM010000212.1:0-5431 GCA_051961235.1 Nucleicultricaceae bacterium (SeqCode) | reverse complement strand
TTCATTTCGTAGGTCATTCCATGAGCGGCATGATTGGCCAATATATGGCAGTAATGCATCCAAATCGTATCCAATCTATGGCGCTTATTACACCGATTGCAGCCACTGGATCTCCTATTCCAGAAATGATGCTACCGTTTATCCAAGATGCAACGCGTTCCAATGACTTTTCTGCTGAGCAGATGATCAATTTCATGTCTGGTAATCGCCTTGCTCAAACATTCCTATCCTATAAAGTAAGGCGTTGGCGCGAAACATCAGAAACAGAAGCGCGCCTTGCTTACCTTGAAATGTTCTCAAGCACAGACTTTTCCTCAAAAATGATCGGCCTTAAAACGCCCATTCTGGTTGTGGTTGGTCTTCATGATGCCGAGGCTAATTCACTTGATGTGATCAAAAAAACCATCTTAAGCTGGTGCCCCAATGCGGAACATGCGCTTGTCGAAAATGCGGGGCATTATCCAACCCAAGAAACACCCGTCTACCTTGCAACGCTCATTGACGCTTACCTGAGGCGGCATCCTTAAACCCAATCGCGTTTTGGGGAAACATTCGCCTCCCCTTACGCACAACTATAGATTCTGAGTCTTGACGTTACGCCCCTCTTCACGCTATTCTCTAGGATGAGGTTAGCATATGTTTGAACTCAATCCCCGATCAACGAACCAAACACTGACGTTAAGAAATTTTATCCTTAAGATGCTGAGCCCTCTTAAGTGGTATGTGGTATTTCTTTTTTCCTTTGCGCTTATATGGGCGCTTGATACCGCCCTTCGACCATTTCTTATCAAAATTATTATTGATCGCCTCAGCACAACGCCCCAGAGCATGGCCTTTCATACGCTTGCAGGCCCCCTTACTCTCTTTGTCATACTCTCGCTCTTCACTTTGGTTGGCTATCGGTTTTATGACTTTCTTATCATTCGTGTGCTTCCAGCGGTTCGAAAACGTGTGCTCGAATTTTTACACAATCACCTCCTTTATCATTCTCATACCTATTACCTGAACCACTTTGCAGGCTCTCTCGGTGCCCGCATGAATGATATGGCAACAGGCCTTCGCGAGGTCATCACGATCTTTGTTGATCGATTCACTGCAAATGGTCTTGCGGTGACCATGGCAATTATTGCCATATCCTTTATTCATTGGCTCTTAGGTGTTATTCTATTTGTTTGGTTTATCCTATTTCTCATTGGATCTTACTACACGTCAAAAAAAGCGCATGATCTCTCTGGAAATCTTTCGGCGGCAAACGCACTTGTGATTGGAAAAATCGTCGACACATTTTCCAATATGTCGGCTGTGCGCTTATTTAATGGCGAGAAGATCGAAAAAAAGATCTTAACCCAACAATCCAAACTCAGTATCCAACAAGAAGAACGCCTCTTATGGTTTTTGTTTAAAATTTGGCTCTTTCAAGGGCTTTCCTTTTTTATCACCGAAGTTGCATGCATCCTTGTGCTGACCCATGGTTTTCAACATGGTTGGGTGACAGTGGGTGACTTTGGTTTTGTTTTAACCCTTTATCTTCAACTGATTGGATCTCTTTGGAACCTCTCCAGAGATTTTTCAGACTTTAGCGAGCATTTAGGACGCATCTCTGAGGGTCTGCGCATGATCACAAGCGCACACGAAATTAAAGATGTGCCAAACGCACAGCCCTTAACGGTAACACAGGGTGAAATACGTTTTGAGGACGTACGCTTCCACTACAAAACCGATCATCCTTTGTTCCACGACCTATCGCTTACCCTTCGGGGTGGCGAAAAAGTTGGCCTTGTTGGATTTTCAGGAAGCGGTAAGACCACGTGTGCGAATTTAATTGTGCGTCTTTATAATATTCAGCGTGGGCGTATTTTGATTGATGATCAAGATATCTCTCATGTGACGTTGGAATCTCTGCGTGATCATATCGCCATGATTCCTCAAGAGCCTAGTCTTTTTCACCGCTCCATTTATGACAACATTCTCTATGGCAGGTCCGATGCAACAACAGCTGAAGTGTTTGAAGCCGCACAAAAAGCACACATCCATGACTTTATCCTCTCCCTTCCTGAAGGATATGACACGCTTCTTGGAGAGCGCGGCGTTAAGATTTCAGGCGGGCAACGCCAACGCATCGCCATTGCGCGCGCTATTCTAAAAAATGCACCGATTCTTATTTTGGATGAAGCAACCTCGGCGCTTGATTCTGTAACCGAACAAAGCATCCAAGAAGCCTTAGACACGCTTATGCAACAAAAAACGACGTTGGTGATCGCACATCGTCTCTCCACGCTTTTGACCATGGATCGGATTCTTGTGTTTGAGAAAGGACGTGTGGTAGAAGATGGAACACATCGAGAACTTTTAAAGAAAAACGGACTCTATGCACGCTTATGGTCTTCCCAAGTAAGCGGCTTCCTACCCGATAAACAAGAGGAAAATGTGCCATGACCCAACCTCCATCGCTTTTTGTTGTTATCTTAAACTATATAAAAGAGCTTGAAGATATAAATCCATTTGTGGCAGAACACGTGGCGTTCCTTCAAGACAACTATCAAAAGGGTCATTTCATCGTGTCTGGCGCAAGGATCCCACGTTATGGTGGTGTGATTTTAGTGCGCGCGCGTGATCGACAAGCGGTTCAAGAAATCATCAAGCAAGACTCATTTTACAAAAATCAAGTGGCGGAATATCAAATTCTAGAATTCAACCCCTCCCGTCACGCAGAAGGATTTGAAAAGTGGCTCTCCTAACCTTACCTCTGTTTCGGAGCACCCCCTTTTATTTTATGCGCCATGGGGAAACAGACTGGAACCTTAAAGACATCTATATGGGAAGCACGGATATTTCTCTCAATGCGACAGGGCAACAACAAGCCAAGGATGTTTTGACGCTCTTGGGAACACTTCCCATTATGACGGTGTGCCATAGTCCACAGAAACGCGCACATGAAACGGCGCTCATTATCAACGAAATTCTGCAAAAGCCGCTTTATTGTATCGGTGATTTGCGAGAGTGCAATTGGGGTGTGATGGAGGGGCAATCTAAAATTTCCACCGAATGGCGTCTTCATTGGAGGCAAGGTGGCGTCATTGAAGGTGCTGAAACCTATCAAGGCTTTATTGAGCGCACGAATGCCGCAATCCGGGAAGCGCTCGCCTTTCCAGGACCTGTTTTGATCGTCTCCCATGGGGGCGTCTATTGGTCCATTTTAGAAACCTTAAAACCATATATGCCGTTTCCAAAACGTCTTGATAATTGTGATATTATCGAAGTCATTCCCCCGCATCAGGCTGATGATCATTGGCGCTTGCATCGACTGACCGCTAGGGAAGAAGAAAGCAACGCATGGTAGAAAACGGTTTCTCCTCTAAATCCACCCCACTTTTAAATAATGATTGTAAGCGCGCTCACAATTGTTTAAGAGTGTAATGTTTATATGTTTTTGAGACGGGCATGATCGTATTTATCACAGGCGCAGCAGGTTTTATCGGATACCATGTTGCAGAGGCACTTCTGAAAGAAGGAACACAAGTCATTGGGTGTGACAACCTGAATGACTATTATGACGTTAGCCTCAAAATAGCACGCCTTGAGCGCCTCAAACGCTATCCCAATTTTTCTTTCTACCCGCTCGATATCACCTCTTTTGATGCGTTAAAACAGGTGATGACCCATCACCCAGATATCACGCATGTACTTCATTTAGCAGCGCAAGCCGGTGTTCGCCATTCTTTGGTTGATCCCTTTGCCTATGCGAGAAGCAATATTTTAGGGCATCTTAATCTTCTCGAAGCCTTACGTTCTCTTAAAAATTTAGAGCATCTTGTTTATGCAAGTTCCTCCTCCGTCTATGGTGCCAACGAAAAACAGCCCTTCTCAACGGAAGATCGTGTTGATCAGCCGCTTTCTCTTTATGCTGCAACCAAACGCGCTGGCGAATTGATGAGCTATTGTTATAGCCATTTATATCCAACACCCACAACAGGTCTTCGTTACTTTACCGTTTATGGTCCATGGGGCAGACCTGACATGTCCCCCTTCATTTTCACAGAGGCCATGCTGCATAATCGTGAAATACCGGTGTTTAACGATGGGAATATGACACGAAACTACACCTACATTGATGATGTGGTGGAGGGCACACTCGCTTGTCTTAAATTACCCGTAAAGCGCAAAGAAGACCCGCTTCAAAATCATCGCATTTATAATATTGGCAATGATCGTTCAGAAAAATTGATGGATTTCATCCACATTCTTGAAGGAACGCTCGGCATTAAAGCTAAGATACGCCTCGAGCCCATGCAAAAAGGCGATGTGCAAGAAACGACCGCCGATATCTCGAGCAGTCAACGCGATTTTAACTATGCACCACGCACTTCTATCCAGATTGGTGTGCCTAAATTTGTTGCGTGGTATCTGGATTATGTTAAGCCTCTCAAACAAAATCAAGAGCCCTCTCGAAATGCCTCTTGACAAGCGAATCTCTTCTTGAGATCCTTCCCCTTATGATGAAGAACCTATTAATTATTATTAAAAAAATTTCCATTATTGGCGCAAGCCGCCAATAAATTCTATCTCATCCCCATTATTGCTGATATTATCCCCCTCGTCATTTGAAGAGTATTGTAATGAAAAACACTGTTTGGCTTATATTAACAGCCGGTTTTGCCATGTTTTCCATGTTTTTTGGATCTGGCAACTTGGTATTCCCCATCCAAATTGGGGTTGAGACGACTTCTGCATACCCTTATGCATCCCTTGGGTTATTATTAACCGGTGTGATTATCCCCTTTCTCGGCGTTTTAAGCCTTTTAGTTCACCGTGGCACAACCCATAGTTATTTCGCGCTACTTGGACGCATCCCAGGATTTATCATTGTATTTATGATGCTCTCGCTGATGGGGCCTTTTGGTGTGGGTGCCCGCTGTATCATTGTGGCCTATGGCGGATTGCAATTGGTATTTGAAAATATGCCTTTTCTAGGATTTGCGATCGGCTTTTCTGTGCTTACGGGTCTTCTTACGTGGAAGAAAAACCAAATTGTGAGTATTCTTGGAAAGTACCTCACCCCCATATTGCTTGTGACAATTTTTATTCTGGTGATTGCAGGTCTTTTTCACACCGATCCTTTAGAGCCCTTTAAAGAACAACGCATTGATGCCTTTCTAAACGGATTGAATCAAGGGTATCAAACCATGGACCTGCTGGCCGCTTTCTTTTTTTCAGCCGCTATTACTGAGTTTTTCAAAAATCAACTGCCTAATGTGGATAAGAGCAAACATGTTTTACAATATGGCCTTGCAGCCAGTTGTGTTGGCATTCTTTTGCTTGCAATCGTTTATTTTGGCTTTGTGAAGCTTGGTGCAAGCTATTCTGACGTTCTTTCAACGGTCGCACCTGAGAAAAAACTTGTTATGATTGCAAGCCTTAAACTAGGATCCGT
>JBQCDM010000211.1:0-4693 GCA_051961235.1 Nucleicultricaceae bacterium (SeqCode) | reverse complement strand
CGTGTAAAAGACTGTTTTTAAATTGTTCAACTTCTGATGCATTCACAAATTTTACAAAACTTAGATTGAAATTATCTTGTGCATTTTTTTCTCCCCTAAGCAACTTTTCTGTATAAGCATGCCATTCAGCTTCACTTACATGATCTTGAAAGCTTACAAAGTTAGCAAGGCTTTCACTCATCAACGTAAAATTAGTGAGTCGGGCTTGGATATTTGTTTGTATTTTGGAAACTTCTTTGTCGAAAATCGCGCGCTGATATTTATCTTGTTCGTTAAAAATAATATAGCCTAGGACTATGATCATCATAAAACCCATGAAGAGGGCACGATACAAAGATTTAGAGGGTTTGAAATGAAGAGTTTGGAATATCTTCCGCATGATTCTTGAGCTTTTACTATGCTATTTTTTTTGTGTGTGCTATAGCCACGTTTTCATAGATCGATTCTTCTGATCATAAAAGGAGAATCGTTAGTAAAAGATTAATGCGTTTGATCAAAAAGCTGAAAGATTGGAATGATCAGGATATCTTTAAGATATTTTGAATGTCTTTCCCGTTTTCAATAATGTAGTCAGCCATTGAAAAATCCACGTGCCGTGTTCTGTTGTTAGGATAGGCAATCACGCGTAGTCCCGCTGCTTTTGCAGAGATAATACCAACTTCACTATCTTCAATGGCAAAGCAAAAATCAGGGCTTAAATCATGAAGCTCGCACGCCCGTTCGTAAGGGTGTGGTGCTGGCTTACCCTCAAAAACATCATCTCTTCCAATAAGATGCTCAAAATAAGTGCGAATTCCAGTTTTAGTGAAATTTGTGTCTATGGTGTGCCGCATGGAGTTTGAAACGCATGTCTGTGGGATATTGGCTGCCGATATCTTTTGCAAGGTATCAAGAATGCCAGGTCTGATGTTGTTTTCACTCAACGTTTGCGAGCAGCGTGTAATGATTTCATCGAGCCAGTCTTCAAAGCTAATTTTGGGATCGTTGTGAAGAAGAATTGCACTCCACAGCGAATTCATACATGTTCCAGGTGGTAGTCCTTCGGGCATAATCAACCCATGACGCTTCATCACGTCTTCCACAAGGATCTCGTAAGCTTCTTCATTATTGAAGATCGTACCATCCATATCCCAAAAAACTGCTTTAACCGGTGTCATAGAGCTTCCTTTTGATTTTTAGTGGAGCCTTAAACGGTGATGATGCGCTTTAAAATGTCATACGCCTTATTTATGTCTTTTAGCTTCTCTTCAGAGATTGCGCAACCACCATTTCTATCGGGATGGTATTTTTTTACAAGCTCTTTATAACGCGCTTTAAGTATTACGGTTGTCAAAGGATACTGTAAATTTAAGGTGCGAAGCGCTTGTGCCTCTTCAGACATAAACTTTTCAGTTTGCACATATCCATCCTTATCATAGGCTGAAAAGTGCTTACCAAAACCTAAAAGATCTTGCGGATCATGGAAGGCATAGAAATGTTGACGATCGTGGGGATTGACACCAAATCGCCATGTGGGGCGTTCCCAAAAATGGTCAAAACGGGTGCTTGTCTCTACCTCCGTCTCATCCATTCCTTCATAATAATTCCATTTTGCATTGTATTCGCGAACATGCTCGAGGCAAAACCAGTAATAGGTGGAGAGCGCACTTCGATTCACAGGGGCTCTATAAGCACCTTCTCCATCACACCCAGCATGATCGCAAGCGCGTTTTGGAAAAGATTCTTCGAGGAGTTCAGGATGCAAAGAGTATTTAACGTGTTTCATAAAAAGCAAACAAGCAATAAATGGTGGGTTAGATATATATAATTATATTTTATAACGTTCCAAGAGAGATCGGAAGAAAATTTTATCAAAAATCCTCTTTTAGATCATGATTAAAGCATCAACGTGTCGGGTTATTTTGTTTAAAGTGCTCGAGCTTCTCTTCAAACTCTTTTGGGGTATGAAGTTTAAATGAAATGGCATGGATGGTCTCTAACTCTTCAGCCATAATCTTATGCATAATGCGTTGACGCGCCAATAAGGATAGTTCTTTGAATGCTTCACTCACCACCAATAGTTTAAGATGAGACGGTAGGTGAGAGGGGGCGTGTTCTAAATGGCCAGCATGCGCGTTTGAATCATCAACAATGCGGATGACGGTTGGGCTTAAAGCTTCAGTAATTTTTTGTTCAAGGGTATGTTTCCAGTCCATGTTGAATGACCTCGTATATTAGGAATGTTATGAATTTAAGGGAATAATTTTTATCAAGGTGAGTTTATTGCGCACGCGCCTAACGACAGAGATGCGATGGTTATTGATGTGAAACGTTTGTCCCGCTTTTGGGATCGTGCGGGATTCATAAATGAGTAATCCTGCAATGGTTGATGCTTCTTCATCAGGCAGCGTCCAATTGAAATGACGATTTAGATCTCGAATTGTCGTTGCCCCTGTTGCAAAGATTTCACCGTTCTTGTGTGTCCAGATGCCAGGTGTTTTGATGTCATGCTCATCTGTAATGTCGCCTACAATTTCTTCTAAGATATCTTCAAGCGTCACAATGCCTTGAAAGGCTCCATATTCATCAACAACGAGGGCAAAATGCTCACGTCGCTCTCTGAAAGCCTGCAGCTGCTCATAAAGCGTTGTGGTCTCAGGCACAAAGTAGGGTTTGATGCAAACTTGGCGTATATCAAAATTTTCAAGAGAATCTGCATAAGATTGAATGGCGCGCAATAATCCTTTTGCATTGATGACACCAATAATATTGTCGATGTTGTCTTCCCAGATGGGAATACGCGTAAAAGGACTTGATACCATTTGTTCTAAAATCTCATTCAAGGGCAGCTTCGCATTAATCATCGTAACGCCACTTCTGTGGATCATAATCTCATCAACAAATACATCGTCAAGATCAAGAATGCTGTGCAGCATTGCTTTTTCTTCACTCACATCATCATCCGTTTGGTGAAGATCAATAGCGCCGCGCAGTTCTTCTTCTGTACTGGTGAGTTTAGCATTTGGATCAATTTTAATCCCTAGAATTTTAAGGCTGAAGCGCGCGACCTTTTCAAAGAAGTATGTCAAAAACGAAGTAAGGTAGACGATTTTATGAATCCAAGGACTAACGATGACGCTCACTGACTCTGCGTAGCTAATGGCATAAATCTTTGGCATCACTTCAGCATAAATCACAATAAGCACAGTCATGACGGATGAGGCATAAATCACGCCATCATCCCCAAAGAGTTCCATAAAAATTTTGGTCGCAAGCGATGCAGAAATAATATTGCTTAAGCTGTTGCAAAGCAAAATAGTGCCAATGAGCTTTTCAGGCTGATTGCGCATAGAAATGACCAGCTGGGCGCCTTTAACACCGCGTTTTTGAAGCGTATGCAATCTCGATATGGACGCCGCCGTAAGCGCCGTTTCACATGCCGAAAAAACGGCAGAAAGAGAAATGAAAAGAATGATAAGAATAATATAGGGGAGTAAGGCAATAAGCGTCATTGAGACATGAATTCCAACCGTTATATTGAGCTAAAACGTCAACGAAGACATCAAATATTTTGGATGATACAAGGTCTTGAGGAGGATGTCACTGATTTCCTGAAGGTGGATGTTTTTTTGGCGAATGAGAAGCTCTTTATGTAGAACAAGACTATCGAGCAGGAGTGCATCGATATGGTTCATGTGTGCGCCCTTCATATCCACATCCAAAGAATCCCCAATGATAAGCATGCGTTTGCGCTCAAAATGCCCGAGCTCATCGAATAATTTAACGTACATAGGACGATTGGGTTTGCCATGCGAGAAAATACGGCCCCCGCGTTGCGTATAGTAAGCGGCAATCTGACCAGGCCTTGGCTCGATGCGGCCCTGTTTAATGCCGATCATATTTGGGTTAATACATACCATCGGCAATTTCATCTGCAGGCCTTTTTGGAGAATCTCTTTATAGACGCTTGGGTTGTCTGTATGTGTATCATGTCCGTACGTTAAGATAAAATCAGCCTCTTCAATGTTTGGAACACGGAATACATCAAGGCCACTTAAAAAACGTGCTTCTTGTGTGGGACCTAAAAAATAACAGTTTGAGCCAAGGGCCGCATGAAAGGGATCAGCTCTGTCTTGGAGGTGTTGATAGGCTTCTTCTCCAGCCGTAATAATGATCTGATAAAGGGAAGGGGGGATATTGACGATTTCCAGCTGTTTAATAACGTCGCGGATGCGAAGCGGTGTATTGGAAAATAAAACGATGGTCTTTTCTAACCGAGAGAGTGCTCGCAGTGTTTGGATGGCGTTTTCAAGGCTATGATCATCATTCAAAATAACCCCATTAATGCCCATAATAAAGGCATCGTATTCTTGTGCGCAGTCTTTGAGACCATTTATAATTGTTATGGGCATAGTTATTATCTTTCTTGCCTTACCCTTCATATAGTGTGCCGTAAAAGAGATAACGAAGTCTTAATTTTTTATGCTTAAGTGATGATAATCGAATCATTTTTTTGCCTAGTCTTGTCTCTCCTGGAATTTTTTTAGATATTTTACGTATAAACTCTTGAATTGTGGCAACACTTCATGTAGGTTGCAGCTTATTCAAGTCTGAGGTCCCCATCGTCTAGTGGCCTAGGACACTGCCCTCTCACGGCAGCAACAGGGGTTCGAATCCCCTTGGGGACGCCATCTAAGCTTTAGCTAAGCTGTCT
>JBQCDM010000210.1:0-4769 GCA_051961235.1 Nucleicultricaceae bacterium (SeqCode) | reverse complement strand
CCTTGAAAAAATAAAATTCATACCCATCTGAAAGATATATCAGATGGGGAAAGTTTTATGAAAAAAGTGATGTCAGCGCTTATGATGCTATTATTATCGTCACATTGTTCTGCAATGCGTCTATATCGTGCACCCCTAGATCCAGAGGTAACTCGCATCACTAAAAAAACCACAAAAGCTCTTTCATCGTCTTATGCTTTGAGGATTCTCAAAGAGAAGGAAAAAGCAAATGATATGGATGGTTCTTCTTTAAAAACATACAAAAAATTATTGCGTATGCAAAAGAAAACAAAACTTCAAGAACGATTGGAGCGAATTCAAAAAGCACAGCAAAAGCGATCAAAAGCGAAACTCGCTATGGATGTTGATTATGATATCATCACCCAGGATCTAGATGTCATGGATTGGGTTCTCACGGGTGCACAAAACCAAACCATTCAAAATCAAGACATTGAAATGGACACTATTCCTGAACAAAAAGATCAAACCCAAGGTTTTAATTTTTTTGCGTTCTCTTTAGAGCATGAATTTGATGTCATCCAGCTCCACAAGATTGGCTGTGATTTGACACGCATGATTAATGAACTTGCAGAGCGCGCCAATTATTTAAATTATGCTTGGTTCAATCAGCCCAATGAACAAATGCATGGCCTTTTTGCGGCAACAATGATGCGCAATGGCATGCAGCAAGAATTCAACCAGGTTTTGGAAACCCTCCAAGAGTTTTTGAACTATCGCTCAGGGATTGAGGGAAAAATTACTTGGATTTTGAGTGATCCAAGGGGTGCTCATCAACTTCCAGCTTTTCGCTTCTATCTTGAGATGCTAGAAGCATCAATCAATCCACAACCTATCATTGTGATGCCTACCGTGCACTATGTTATAGATCCTGTTCAAAACAATGACTCGGAAGAAGAGGAAGAAACATGGGCTCTTCCACAATTCAGACAAGAAACACCTACTTACCCAACCTCCTTGTCTTCACAATTGGCGCACGAATCCTCTGACTCAACGCCTCTGATTGTTAATCATCACGTCGGAACCACTTATGCTTATCCAGACCAAATAGCTGATCTTTCAACACAGTTTCAAGGTATAACACCAGTTTATCAATACGCTTATACAGAAGAAGATCCGAGCGTGGACACAGAAAACGTTATGAGTGCTGATCGCCAGCATGCAGCGCAAGGTAGTGTTCCCGCAGTCATGCGACATACAGCATCATTGATGCGTTCTGATGTTGTGAATCACGAAAATGAACTCTTTCGCGAGGTGGTTGCCTATTTAAACACCATGCTGTCACAAAAGCATAAATTCAAACGAGAAAATTCAACTATGGATGAGGTATCCAATGCCATTTATGCTTTGATAGGTCCTAAAAAAGGTCGAGATTTCCCTAACTTTGAAAGCGTCGGCGAAGCGACAATGTCTGGCCACACGTCGGTCACGATGAAGAGTTTGCTCACACGTATTTGGTTGACCATCAAGACGTATAAAAATGAAAAAGATCGGGAAAATCTTAAACACAGCTTGATTTTAGCGCTAGGTCAGTGCATCGAAAAAGATGGCCATCGCGTGTGTTCTGTTGGAAAAACGCAACGACTTCTAAGCGTCCTTCAAGGGTATTTAGAAGGTGTTGATATTGATGCTTACCGCGAAAAAACAGAGGCAAAAGCAACGACAGGTAAAACAGAAACACCTGATCAAGAGGAACCCAAACCTGATTTTCAAGCATTCTTTAAGAATTTCATGATTACAAAAAACTCAGAAATGGCAGCCATTGCAGCAAAACCTGAGTCTGAACACAAAGTTCTTCTAGCACAAATCGTGCAAAAAGCGGTTGATGAAGTTGTTGATGTTTACGGCGAAGATGCGGATAAAATTCAAAGCGTCAAAGCCGAAATGAAATCGTTTATTGAGCTTACGTTTGATGTGGAAATTGATTATGACGCCATCAAGGCCTTACCTAAAGACCAACGACCCACAACAAATGTTTCTAAAGGATTGGTTGGTAATGCCAAAGTAACATTGAAAAAGATGGTGGATAAGGTGCGTCATTTCTGTCTTGAAAATGCAAGCACGATGACGCAGAAGACAGCTGGGACGGTTTCTATCGTCGTGCAATTCTTAAGAAGCTGGGCATCTTCTCTCTTTGTTTAAACAAAAACCATCACGCGATAAATCCGTTATATACCCCCCCTCACCCAAGAGATTCGTCTCTTGGGTGTTTGTATTGGGGTGTTTTTACTTAGATAATGACTACTCTTCAAAAAGCACACTAACAAAACGCAAGAGGACCAGTCTTATGCCATATCATGAATAGATTTTTAATAGCACAAAGGTAGAAGTATTATGCTTTTTCGTCTTCTGTGCCCTGATCTTCCAAGAGATGAAAATCAAGACCTTCGATATCTTGAAAACTCTTACCGGCAATACCTTGTAAATCACCATAAAGACCGGCGGTTGACTCGATAACACCACGAATTTGAGCCTCACGCTTGGCCCAGAGCTTTGTCATGGCACGCCGTTCTTTGTCGAGATCTTCTTGCATATCTGAAAACTTTTCGACAATGGCATTAATACGATGACGAAATGCCGGACCGGTTAAATAATCGTACACCAACGCCATTTTTGTTTGTTGTCCTTCGCGTGATTGGCGCGCAAGAGCGAGCTCAATCAGTGTTTGCCGAAGCGCCATAGAAACAGGAACCGCACACTTAGGACTTGCCACCCAAATGCCGTCTATGCAATCAAAGGTATCAATGCCTTTTGGCAAGGTTTGGCTCACAATGACCGCGAGCTCTGCTTTGGCGGCACGTTGATCATCACGAAGCTTTGCAAGCCAACTCTCCGTCCAGTTTTTTGTGCGCTTTGATTCCCAAAGGATGGTACCACACAAACCAAAAGGACCCTGGATGCGTTGAAAAAAATCGCCCCCCGCCTCGCCTTTTGGTACAGGCTCGATGGTATCTATTGGAAATTTGTTCCTTAATGTTGCCTCAAGATCCAACTCCAATACTTCCCCTTGCAGTTGTTGAGATCCTTGTTCTGCACGGCGCTTTAATTCTTCTATTTGCCGCTGCATCCCTTGGATGATGTGTTCTTTTTCAAGCACTTTAAGACGCGCACGTTCTTCATGTTCTTGAATGGCTTTAAGGCGCACCTCTTGGAGATCTGCTTGCACGCGCTTTTCAATGGTAAGCGCCATTTCCCGTTTTTCATCTTCAAGCGCACGCTCTTTACGAATGAGGGCGGCTTGCGCTTCTTGCGCTTCTTTGAGCTTGCTGTCTTTTTGCTTTAAGACATTTTGCAATTCGTTAAGTTCAAGAGCCCTTTTTTGAAGTTCGAAATTAAAATGACTTTTAGCTTTTTGCGCCTCTTCAGCCGCAATATGAGGGCGCTCTGCTTGAAGTTTCGTATTAATCCGTGCTTCGATTGACGCTTCTGCTTGTTTTAATTCAGCGGCTTTTTTCTGAAACAATACTTCTTTTGCTAAGGCCTCTGCCTCTTTTTGAGCAATGACTTGCTCATAACGCTCACGTGTTGCTTCAAGAAGCGGCGCTGCAAGCGATTCTGTCAACTTAATTTCTGTTTTGCACTGGGGGCAACGAATGGTGGGTTCTGATGTACTCATAATCCTTCTAACCTACCATATTGACCTAGAGGCGCAATCAGAATTTTCAGATAAAAAGGGGGGAGCAACGGAGCATAAAATTAGATTTTTAGAGTTAAAGAGGGCGAATAACATTGGTGACAACACCCCAAACCTGAAACCGCCGATTATTGCCAATTAAATAAGGTGGATAGAGGGGGTGATCGGCATGAAGGACGATGCCTTCAGGGTGCTTCACGTAGCGACGCACAAGAACCTCATGCCCCAAAATGGCTACAATGATTTTATGATTTGCAAGGGGAATACTACGATCCACCACGAGTAAATCTCCAGATAGGATACCAGATCCAATCATAGCATCTCCTGATATGCGTGCAAAAAAAGTTGAGTCCTTATTTTTGATAACGAATTCGTTCAAATCAAGAGCAGGCTTTTCGAAAAAAAATTGACCTTGTCTTTTTTCAGGCCCACTTGAGGAAACAAGATAGGGGAGCGGCATAAAACTATCTAAAGAAGGTGTGTAAATTAGAATCTTGTTATTGCAATTGGCTTGTAAAGTCATAAATAAACTCCTTTTACTGCTCATTTACACCTTACTTGATTTTTGTTACAAACTTAAAGAATAATTTATGAATAGCTATTATGAATTATTGTTGTATCTTATAAATAGAAGTATCAAGCTAAATTTGGAAACAACGTGATATTTAAATGCGCTATTGTTGATTTATGTGTCGCACAATTGCAGTTTTGAATTTTCTATAGTTTCTTTTTTTATGAAAATACATATTTTTTTCATTTTCTTTAAGATCGCGCGCTTCACAATAAAAAGAAGGCGTTATATTAAATAAAAACATATCAAAAAGCATGAGTGATCATGAAACATACTCTAAAAAAAATATCATCATGGATTTTTATTTTAAAAGCCCACATTAAATTTAAATAGTGCAATACAAATTATCCTTAATAACTCTAGTTTCAAATCAACATTGTCAAAAAATATTGAATTTTGACAATAAGTAATGTTATTAATATCCAACAATACGTAAAATGGAGTTAAAATAACATATGAATAGGGTGTTAAAGCGTCTTTTATTATCATCCTTGTGCCTCTCATCCACTGTGCATGCTTCACATATTTTTGAGATAGATATGGAAT
>JBQCDM010000209.1:0-4005 GCA_051961235.1 Nucleicultricaceae bacterium (SeqCode) | reverse complement strand
GTGGACCCGCACTTCGTGGTGGACCCGCACTTCGTGGTGGCATGACCCCTGTCAAAAGAGCAAATGTACCTGACATAAAAGGTGAAGTGCAGCTGGGTGACATTTATTCAGAAGAATATGGTAAATGTGTTAAGGAGCTGAAAAAGCGGCTGCCGAATTTGTTAGACTTATTCCATCCTTTGGCTTTAGGGGATGTGACCATTGATCAATACAAAGAGTATGTCAAAAAGATAAGTAAAAATGAAGTTTCTCCTCAAGATGCAAAGCGCGTCGAAGCATTAGAGAAAGACATGACTCAGATCATCTCTGGAAAGTTAGATGATAATAAGACTTATGGCTACTTCTTGCTGGCGTCTGCTTGGAGATCAGAAGCGGATGCGAAAAGTTATCCCTTCACGTGGACTGATACAGGGAAAATGAAAAAAGCTTTGACGAGCTATGTCAATCAAGTGGGTATGCGCTTTTCTGAAAAAATAGAAAAAGAGCTTAATGTTGATGATCAATCCAAGAAAACAGGGGGCAGCACTGATGACAGTAAGCTATACCTCAAAGATAATGGTGCTGCTATCTTTTTCCCAACATCTAAGGGTTTAAGAGAGCTCTGGCTAAATGATCCATTTTTGAAAAACATCACAGGTTCAGAGGCTAATTTGTCGACGATTAAGGTGTCGGGTGGCGGTGGCAGTGATCAGAAGGTTAAACAAGCTAAACAGGTTACCTATCAAGTTAATACCAGTATAGCGAATTTTCTTGAGTTATTTGATATTGAGAAAGCTGCTATGTTTTTAAAGAATTTGCCTGCGACTCCAGGGTTTCCAAAGGACCTTCCACAGGATGTTCCTGAAAAAGGTATAAAAGACCCTCTAACAGCAGAACAAGCGACAGAACTTATTAAGTCCATAAAAGAGAGCATAGAGCAAAAGATTAAAGATGCTAAATTTGAACCTTTTAATGACATAGTAGTTAGATCTCAAAAAAATGATCAACATGATATTGATGGTCTAGCATTTGTAATGATCGACACGGTTGCTGCAGAAAATCTTCATGCCCTGCAAGACCTTAAAGAGAAATTTATTAAGGGGGAATATACATCCAACATCGAGTTACAAAAAGATCTTCAGAAAATAACGGAAGATCCCATAACCGCGTTGTTGGAGAAGAAGCAAAAGGTCATAGGTAGAGCAATTTCGCCAGATATACGTTGTTTTGATGAGTTTGCATGTCCAAAAGACAATCAAATAAAGTTTGATCAAGCTCTAGAAGATCTGAAGACTTCCAAAGAACATTTAGCTTTGCTAAAAGAGCAAAGTAAAGATCAGTTCCCAACAATATCAAAAAAATATTTCTTGAGCAAATATCCAAAAGATGAAACAGCTGTAGAAAAATATTATACTTTTGAAATCAACGATAGTAAGAAGATTGTAAAGGCTGTCAATAATCGTTTTGATAAAGCATCAGCACTATTAAGAGACAAACTGGCTTCATCTATTTCTAAGTTTGTAAAGACTTATCCTGATGCAGTGTCTCAAGGTGATGCAAAGCTTTCACTCAAAGTATCGTCTTTCTTTAGTATTGCAGAAGGCATTCATTTTCCAGACTATGATGGGACAACACTTGAATTCATTATCCTTCATTTTGCATTGAAAAGCTTTGCAGATATTCCTTGGCGTGATTCCAATTACTTCAAAGCGAAGTATACTGTCACAGATGCGATGACATTAAGTCAGCTTAAAGAAAAGGCAGCAACAGCTGAGAAGGACGATCAACCGTTTATTCAAGAGATGATCAAACGAAGAGAGAAAAACACGATTGTTTATCGAGATCACACAGACCATCCTCAGGAATTCCGTTTGGATCAAAAGCCCTATAACGAAGGTGCCCTTAAATCTTTGAAAGAGTACCTTGTAAAGATTAAGCCTTTAGCAGGTGTAGTCAATAAGACTTATGACGATCTTGTTGATAGGTTGGAGAAGAATGGCGTTGACATGTCGGATGTGAAAAATTTGGTGAAAAGTCCTGAAGATCACATTAAGAGCCTTGAAGGTGTGATTAATGGCAACGCACAAAAACTCACAGAGCTTGATACTGAAATCAACCAAACAGAAAAGACTCTAGAAGAGCTGGTCTCAAAATACTATAAGCCCTATGAGAGTATAAAAATAAATAAACCGCTTGTTTCGGCCTACGTCAAAGGCTTGAGGCCTCCTTATCAGCGAGTTGATATCGACTGGAAACTCTCGAACGAAGAAGAAGGGGCGGTTATAGCAAAACTGTCGCCAGATGAGAAAACAAAGCTTGCGGCGTTAAATAAATCAATGAAACCTGGAACCATTATCACCCCTGATAGAATAAGTGATGATGAGCAACGAAAAACAACAGAGAAGTATGATAATGAGGCGCGTGCTCTTTTGTCCAAAAAAGCGCAACAATTTGTCGATCTCTTGAATCAGCGTGATAAGCGCTATAAGGAGAGAGACGCCTTAGGCAAGAAGCAAAAAGCTTTACAAGATGAGCTTGCAAATGTGCGTAAATCTGCGGCTGTTGCTGGTTAAGTAATTTGATTGTTATTCATTCTAAAAAAAAGCCCCATTTGGGGCTTTTTTTATACACAAAGTAAACCTCCACAATGATGGTGGTCTTCTTTTTTCTAAGAAATGGAACGATACGCTTTGGGCAATAACGACTTGAGGGCGGGTGCTTCTGCAGCGCCTTGCGCTTCAGCTTGTTTTGCGTAAGCTAGGCCTTTTTCATAATGGGTAATAAGATCAGCGCCTGATGTGCCCGTTTCTACCTCCACAAAAAGATCTTCTTTAAACATTTTGCAAAGAAGGATTTGAGCCTCATCATCGCCACCAAGCGCTGCACCCTTTAATAAATTCACGATGGATTTTTGATGCTCTGGTGACAACGTCTTCGGAGAGTTATCCTTAAGCATGTGACGCGCTAAAGCTGTTTTCGCCTTTAGATGGTCTTTACCGCTTGCAAACGTATATTTTTCAGTAATTTCCTGATCATGATCTGTGCGCTCTTGCTCATTGTCGTGGGATCGTGCCCAGTGATAAGCGCCGTCCCTATCGCCTTTGTTTGCAGCTGCCAAAAAGTATTGTCGTGCTTTTTGTTTATCGGTCTGCCCTTCAAGTCCATATTCGTGGATAAGCCCTAGCATCGTCAAGACATGACTGTTACCGGAACTTTCTAATGTTTTTAGGTTGTTATGAAGCGTGCTTAAGCGTAGTTTTGCTGTTTCAGAAGGAAAACAGACTGCTGAAAAGTAATAGACATAGAGATGTTGAAAAGCCGTATTGTTTTCCAAAAGATTCCCTACCTGCGTCCACCAACTTTCTGGCGCAAGTATACGCCATTGAGCAGGGTTGTAAAATAGACCGCGTGCCAATGGACGTGCAATTTCTTCTAGTGCGCGCTTGGCCGTATTTCCATACGAACCAGCGTGAAAATTTAAGTCATTTAACTGTGAGAGCGTTGGCATAGTCTGATCAAAGACAGGCAAAACATCCTTCGCCTCATCATGCTTTCGGGTCCGAAGGCTCTTGCAAGCTTCCAAGTGCTTGAGAAGTTCATCCTGCGCGCTTTGTAAAAGTGCGCGTTCATCTCTTTTGGATTGAAGAACTGCTTTGGTTTGTTGAATTTCATCATCGGGATCTAATATTGTGCTTGCGATTGAAGGAGAATGAAAATTGATGGTAAGTAAAAAATAAGTGAGAAATGATAGTTTTGAGGATGAATTCATATTTTCTCCTGCTATATAGTTATTTTTTCTAATAAATCAATACCTTGTTATAATAATATTTGATTTTTGTCAATTAGAATATATTTAATGATGGTATAAGAGCGCAATAATAAAAAAGAGCGCTTCCGAAGAAGAGCTCTTTCACTTAACCTTTATGGTTTTGCGCCAATGAGGGCAAAATTGCTTTAATTAATATTATAGTTAACGCGCGTTTGTTTATCAAAAAAGCTGGATGGTATTCTTGCAATAAAGGGTGT
>JBQCDM010000208.1:0-2465 GCA_051961235.1 Nucleicultricaceae bacterium (SeqCode) | reverse complement strand
AAGCTGCATTAGCTTTCGCTCCATCACCTGGTCCGTCGCTTGATTAAAATTAACACTAATTTTGGTTAAAGCGGGATGTGCATCTCCAATATCGTATTTTTTTATTGTCATTAAATCCTTCGAAAGCGACGTTATAAAAAATGTTTTCATGCGCTTAGGTGTTTGCCTGATCAGTGTTGAAGCATTGCTCACCGCACAAAAAGAAAATGTTCCTGTCAAAAGACAACTTACAAACACGCCCATAACCTTAAATTTCATAATCATTCCTTCGGTTTCAGTGTTTTAGGGTCAAAAAAGTTATATCAAACAACATAATCATACAGAATCAATAGTGGCACAATCCAAATTCAAAGAATCGTAGAGATCTGTTCTTTGTTTTCAACTTCATATTGAAAATCCCTTCCCATTTAAGAAAACATGCCGGAACGATAGTTTCCACCATCATATCCATTTTTAAACGAAAGGATGCGTCACCAGCGTTTTATATAATTTTTTCAAGATCTTATATGACTTCTCTACGTGAAGATCAATGAAAGATTTTAACTTTAATAGGTGGCAAGTCAGATGATTCGGAAAAATAATCAGCCCTCTGATTAAGTGCGAACATGATGAACAAAAACAAAGGAGTACTATAAATACGGACAATAAAAAAAGAGCCCCCACAGTGGAGGGCTCCTCATTTTCAAAAAGCTGTAAATGCTTTAGTGGGCTCGAAGATTATCTTTATCCTCGTCAGTCGACTTGGTTTCTGATTTATCTTTTTGTTGATGCCAAATAATGCGTTTTACTTTCTTCTCCAAAGCAGCATTAATCACTTCTTCCACGGTCTTTACGGGAATAATTTTTAGACCTTTCAAAATATTACTTGGTATTTCTGTCAGGTCTTTTTTATTCTCATCCGGAATCAAAACAGTTTTAATTCCACCTCGATGAGCCGCTAAAAGCTTTTCTTTTAAGCCACCAATAGGCAACACACGTCCACGAAGCGTGATCTCACCTGTCATTGCAACATCACTACGCACAGGGATTCCCGTCAAAACAGAAACCATAGATGTACAGATGGCAATACCCGCAGACGGACCATCTTTGGGAGTAGCCCCTTCCGGCACATGCACGTGGATGTCATTACTCTCGAATATGGGTGGCTCAATGCCAAAGTCAGTCGAACGAGATCGGACAAAACTCCAAGCCGCTTGAACGGACTCTTTCATAACATCGCCCAATTTTCCGGTATCAAGAGCGCGTCCTTTGCCGCGCAACATCACAGCTTCAATCATCAAAAGCTCGCCCCCTACTTCTGTCCAAGCAAGGCCCGTTGTGACACCAACAAGATTATTTTTCTCACTCACTCCAAAAGAGTAGCGCTCAACACCCGCATATTTTGCAAGATTGGTTTTAGAAATCTTAATGGATTTCTTTTTATGTAGCGCAATTTCCTTAACACCTTTACGCATCAAGTTTGCAATTTCACGCTCAAGGTTTCGAACACCCGCCTCACGCGTGTAATTTTGCACAAGCTTCCGACAACCGTCCTCAGATAAAGACCATTCGTTCTTTTTCAATCCATGCAATTTTATTTGCTTTGGTATCAAGTGGCGCTGTGCAATTTCCATTTTCTCACCTTCTGTATATCCGGCAAGGCGAATAATCTCAAGACGATCCAATAGAGGTTGCGGCATATTAAGGCTATTGGCCGTTGTCACAAACATGACGTCAGACAAATCGTAATCCACCTCAAGATAATGATCATTGAAGGTCGAATTTTGTTCAGGATCTAAAACTTCCAATAATGCGGATGTTGGATCTCCTCGCCAATCTGCTCCAAGTTTATCAATCTCATCGAGCAAAAAGAGTGGATTTGACGTTTTTGCCTTCTTCATGCCTTGAATAATTTTGCCAGGCATTGATCCGATATATGTACGTCTGTGTCCTCGAATTTCAGCTTCATCGCGCACCCCACCTAAAGAGATGCGTACAAAACTTCTGCCCGTTGCCTTTGCAATAGATTGTCCAAGTGACGTCTTACCAACGCCGGGAGGCCCCACAAGGCATAGTATTGGCCCTTTTAGAGTACCCACACGCGCTTGAACAGCGAGGTATTCAAGTATACGCTCTTTCACCTTTGAAAGACCAAAATGATCATGGTTTAGAATTTTTGAGGCTTCTGCAATATCTTTCTTGATTTTCGCTGGCTTCTTCCAAGGAATACCAAGTAACCAGTCAAGATAATTACGAACAACTGTTGCCTCTGAAGCCATAGGGCTCATAGTCTTTAATTTTTTAAGCTCAGATTCAGCCTTTTCACGCGCTTCCTTAGAAAAAGCCGTCGCTTTTAATTTTTTCAAAAACCCACCCCCTTGCTGTTTTGAATAATCAAATTCTGATCATTATTTTTGTAGTGCATTTAGCTGCGAATTAAGAAAATAATATCGTGGAGATTTTTTCCATTGTGGCTTTCAACGTCC
>JBQCDM010000207.1:0-14792 GCA_051961235.1 Nucleicultricaceae bacterium (SeqCode) | reverse complement strand
CTGAAGTGTTGTGATAAGGGCCTATTGCAACATCAACACCGTTATTGACCAGTGATGCGTCTGTTGTTGTGTGTAGAACAAGCTCAATTTTAGGGTATTTTTTGATGAAGCTGGGGATGAATTTGATGATAAAGTTTTTCATCACGCCTGGTGTTGAGATAATTTTGAGAAGACCTTTAGGCTCCTTATCCATGTCTTTTGCCGCAAATTCAGCTTCATGGGCAATCGCTAAAATTTCTTCTGTTTTGCTCAGTAAGAACTGGCCGAAAGGGGTTAGTTCTACACCTTTTGATTGGCGTCTAAGAAAAAGTTTGTTTTCTAAACTTTCCTCTAAAAGTTGGATGGTGCGGCTTACGGCAGAAGATGCAATGCGAAGACGTTCGGATGCTTTGTAAATACTTCCTTCTTTTGCTACCATATGAAATACGCGAAGTCTATCGAGATCCATTACATGTCCTAACTGCAGCAGTGTTTGAAGTCATTGCTACTTCTTAAAGATATTCACTATGCATAACTGTTTATTATTTAATCTATATCATAAAAACATTAAAAAACATATAAATTCTATTTATTAGCTGATATTTCTTCAGTTTTATGATTGCTTCGAAGAATCAATAGAATTGCATACAAACGCTTTCATAAGCCGTCATTGAGAAGATTCATTGACTTCTATGTGCTGATGCGGCACATGATGTATTGAACTTAAAGTAGGGGGATGATTATGCGCTTCAAACCAGTTGTTTTATGTATTTTAGATGGTTGGGGGCATCGCGAGACGACGCACGATAATAGCATTGCACTTGCGTCACTTCCCCATTGGAATCATTTGTGGTCGCATTATCCGCACACCGTCTTGGATGCATCTGCGGGTAGTGTGGGATTGCCTGAAGGACAGATGGGAAACTCTGAGGTCGGGCATATGACGATTGGGTCAGGACAAGTGATCATGCAAGATTTGCCGCGTATTAATGACGTGATTCAGAATAATGCTCTCTTAGATTATGCAGAATTAAATCATTTTATTGAGACGTTAAAGAAAACGGGCGGTGCTTGCCACTTATTGGGGTTGCTGTCTCCAGGCGGCGTTCATTCTCATATGGATCATTTGCTTGCACTCTCAGACGTTATAGCATCCCATTCTATTAAAGTATGGGTGCATGCATTTCTAGATGGACGTGATACGCCGCCTCAAAGCGCATTGTCGTATATAAAAACGTTTGAAGAAAAATTGCATCCAAATGCAGCGCTTGCAACAATTGGCGGGCGGTATTATGGCATGGATCGAGATAAGCGTTGGGATCGTGTGCAAAAAGCTTATGATGCTATGATAAGCGCTTATGCACTTCGCTATGCATCGGCAGAAGACGCTATCGAACAAGCATATGCAAACGCTATCACAGATGAATTTATTGAACCATGCGTGATTGGGGCTTATCAGGGTGTTGAAAATCAAGATGGCTTCTTGATGGGGAATTTTAGAGCAGACCGAGCGCGTCAAATTCTTGAAGCATTAGTCTTTCCAGATTTTAGTAGTTTCAAGAGGGAGCGAAAACCCGAGTGGTCTGCAACCTTAGGTCTTGTTGAGTATGCTGACAATTTGTTGCCTTATATACCTGTTCTTTTTAAGCCACAAGAAATCCGAGATAGCCTAGGTGAGGTTGTTGCAAGACAGGGATTAAAGCAACTTAGAATTGCAGAAACTGAAAAATATGCACACGTCACTTTCTTTTTCAATGGTGGGCGTGAAGCGCTTTTTGAAGGAGAAGAACGTATTCTCATCCCTTCCCCAAAAGTCGCCACGTATGACTTACAGCCCGAGATGTCTGCGCTAGAGTTGACAGATCGCTTGATTCAAGAAATTGATCGCAATTATTTTGATTTTATTGTGGTGAATTATGCGAATCCAGACATGGTTGGTCATACGGGTAATATTGCGGCCTCCATTAAGGCTGTTGAAACGGTAGATGCTTGTTTGGGGAAATTAACTGAAGCGGTGCGCCAAAAAGGCGGCGTCTTAGTGATATCTGCGGATCACGGTAATGTGGAAGAAATGGTTGACTCTGAAGGTGTGCCCTTAACCTCACACACGTTGAATCTTGTTCCTTTTGTTGTGGTGAGCGATGCGCATCAATCCTTATCTTTGCAATCAGGTGGTACACTTGCGGATATTGCGCCAACGATTTTAGCACTGATGGGATTTGATCCGTCTTTGTCCATGACAGGTCAGTCCTTAATAGCAAAGGCCGCGGGTGTTTCTAAAGAACGTATCTCAATTGGCGTAGAATAAAGCACCTATAGCAATGGATTCACAAGACTAAAAAGAATAAAGTCGAGCAAAGATCCATTCTTTTGGAGCGTCAATTTTTGGTGGTTGTAATTTTCACCTTGAGAGATGGCTTTACTGAGGTTGCTGCCAACTGCTTTTTCGTCAAAGATATACTCGTGCTTATTTTCTTTATTGCTACCAAAATGAAGCGCTGCAATCGCCTTGTAAAAAGTCTGTTTAATCTTTTCAAAGAAAGAGGCATCCGCATCATGATGGTCTTGGGAAAGATCTTTAAAGCGACTTAAAACTTCTTTTTTGTCTTCAAGCGCAATCGTTCCCGTGTGTTCATATCCTGCAAAATTTTTTGCAACAGATTGGCCGATAGCGGGGATTTTTTGAAGGACTTGTTGAACTTCTACGCCGGGTAAGAGATTGGCGACAACGTCATGGCGTGCAAAATGAGAAATGATATTTTCCTTACCCACCACAGATTCGGACCATGCTTTAAAATCTGAATCTCCCACACACGGTGGAGAGACGAAATACCCATAAAGACGATTATGACGCGCATTATCAAAAGTAGGGAAAAGCTGCTTGAGGAAGTTTCCAGCAAGATCTGTTGTGGCAAGCGAGGCAATGGATCCACCATGGCTATGACCTGAGACAATAATCTGTGTGCTATTTCTTTCATCCTCTCTCATGGCGTCAAATGTTCTGTGTAATTCGTTCTCAAGTCCAGTTTTGATACTTGCATATTTTAAGGCAAATCCGCGATGAACTTTGCCTGCCATCGGTAGATGTGTTTTGGTTGCTTTTATTTTGATAAAATCAAAGTTGGTTTCCCAATCATGATCGTTTGCAGATCCATGAAAAATAATAACAATGAGATTTTCTTTCGCATGATACGCAACAAAACCTGGAATGTCATCATGTTGGGTGTTAAATCCTACCTTGCTGCTCAGCGGCGTAATCGTCCATCCATCATGCATAAATTTTTCGATTAAATCGTCTCTGCGTGATTGGTTGATTGCTTTGCCAAGGTCATCTGGTTCAGTGATACTTTTAATCAATGAATAACTGAGTGTATTCATGGTAAGGATGGTCGCTTGATGTTTTTCAAATCTTTTATTAACGAAAACCAGTCCATCTTCTTCAAATGCAACAAGGGGAGGAAAGTAGGGTTCATGGGTGCTTTCCTCTGTATCCGACACGATAACAATAGGGCTCTCTTTTGTGCGAACAAAGGAAGCAGGTGATGCAGGAGTGGTAGATTCTAAGCGAATGTCATGATCTTCCGTGATTGAAGAAGCATGTGTTGAATTAGTTTGCAATCCAAGGATGCAAGATAAAGCCAAAATATAGGGAGATGATTTATGTGTCATGATAGTCATAAATTATTGAACATTTTGTCAATATAAGAAAATAAAAGAAAATAGTAAAGAAAATAATATCTATCAATACAATTTATTATTGTATTTCTTTTATTTACTATGTTTTTATTTATATTTTCTGACGAAGGCCCTTTACGAAGTCAGAAAGGCCGATTTGTCGTTGGCGCTTAAGTCGTTCGCTTCGAAGAATTGCTTTAACACTCTCAACACTTTCATCAAAGTTTTGATTGATGATGACATAATCATATTCGGCCCAATGGCTCATTTCATCGGTTGCTTTGGACATACGCATATTGACGGTATCGCTACAATCTTGCGCGCGCGCTGTTAAGCGTTTTTTGAGTTCCTCAAAAGAAGGGGGAAGGATAAAGATTGTGACCAAGTCTCCTCGTGCGGCTTGACCCAGTTGCTGTGTGCCTTGCCAATCAATATCAAAAAGAACATCACGGCCTTGTGAGAGCGCATATTCAACGGGTTCACGTGGTGTACCATAATAATTATCAAATACCTTCGCATATTCGAGGAGTTGGTCAGATTCAGCCAACTGGTTAAATTCTTCGATGCTGGTAAAATGATAATCCCGACCACTGACTTCGCCGGGTCGACGTTTACGCGTCGTTATGGAAATAGAAAGATCAAGACAATCATCATCATTTAAAAGGCAACGCGAAATCGTTGTCTTTCCAGCTCCAGAGGGAGAGGAGAGTACAAGCATTAACCCTCTTCGATGTATTGTAATTTGATCCATCCCTCCTAACTACCATGATTTTTCTTTCCAAACAACTATCATGATAGTTTGTATATGCAAGAGATTTGCTTTTGAGATGGGTTTTAGTGTTTTTTATTTGATGAGAAAACAAAATCGATTATGCTTGCGTCATCTTCATTTATTATAGGCGGGTTAGCCATGATCCACTTTCGACCCCATCACTTTATGTGTGCGCTTGGATTTCAAGGATCAGGTTATTCTAATGCTTTCGTCGAAAACTTTTCAAATATTATAAAAGTGATCAATGCAGAAGAAGGGCAACAGGTGGCCATCAAGGTTACTTTTGAGGCTGATGCCATTTGTGCGCCGTGCCCTAATCGACGAGAGACGCTTTGCACAGAACAGGGAAAAATTGAGCGATTGGATAGAGCCCATGCAGCAGCGTTGCAGCTTCAAGCAGGAGAAATTCTTAACTGGAAAGAAGCAAAAGAACGCATCCGGAGCCGGGTTAGTTTTGATGTTTTTGATCAAATTTGTGATGGGTGTTCTTGGAAATCGTTGGGCTTTTGTGAATCAGCACTTCGCAAACTGCATGAGGGAAAAAATTAAGATTACTCTATTATCATTTTATTAAATCACGACGAGGAGAAGAGGATGAAATGGATTTATGTGCTCCCATGTTTGTTTGGGTTTTCAATCATTGCTGATTTAAAAGCGTCAGTTGCAGATGAACCGATCCCTGATGAGGGCAAAACAATAAAGAAGATCGGAAAATCTTATATGAGTCGTAACGTGCTTAAAATAGCTGACTCTTCAATGCTTATAAAAACACTTGAGCACGCTATTGAGCAAAGAATTCAAAAACTAAAACAACTCGAAAAAGAGCCACTTAACCCTGTCAAGCTCGTCCGATACGACGAATTACATGAGCGACGTGAGCATCTGAAAACGGAAGGCAAAGATTTGCTCAATGAGCAGCTCAGTGAATTGGAACATCTTGAAGCAAAACGTGCAGAAAGCGGTAAAGTTCGTAGCAATCTAGATCTCTTTGAAGTGCTGCAATGTCTAGACAAACGGTTCGAAAGCTTAAAAAAGACAGAAAATCAAAGCATCGATCAATCTGCTGCTCCAAACGTCGAGCAATCTGTTGATTCGGACGATGAACAATTTCTATCAGAATTTGAGGCGAAGAGAAAAGGTTATTTATTGCGTTTTTCTCCTAAAGGCAGACCTTTGTTTCATCTCTTAACAAGTCTTGGCATTGCAAAAGGTTATCTTGCTGAAGACGCTTGGAAAGATGAAACGCAGGTACTTCATACTGCAACGGAGCTCATAAAAAAAACAACGACGCATACATTAAATGTGATTCCCATGCATATTGATGCGATGGAGCTTCATGCACATCTCATGGCAATGATGGAAGGCATGCTTGAAAGTCATCCAAAGCTTCTTGGCGCTATAACGCGTCATATTGGTGCTTTGGATCGTGAAACGCTCATTGTGATTGGTCTTTCAAAGCGCCCAGATCTGGAGCCCGCCTATATCTTAGAAGAGGGGACCGAACAATGGTCAACACGGCATCTGCTTTTTGCGCTGGGTGTTTTGCCTCAGATGGTTCAGCCACTTGGGGGCTATGTAGGATCGAGTGCTGACTTGGAAAAAGAAATTCGATCCAGACGGGAAGCCCTTTTAGTGATGAAAATGATTGAAGTTGAGGATATTCAACAGCGCCTCATTCAAATGCCTTTTATCCCACTGCCAGGTTTGATGAATGGCCAATTTGAAGAAAACGATCATTCCGACTCTTCAGATGAGGTAGAAATTAACTCTACGGGGGATGATAATTCGAGCAGCGCAAATGAAGATAATCATTCCGGCTCTTCAGAAGAGGAAGGACTTAACTCTGTTGGAGATAATAATTCGAGCAGTATAAGTGAGGAAAATCAGGAGCATAATAGTGATCTAGATGAGGAGATTCTGCCGAGAGAGGGTGATCAGGGAAGTGCCATACATAGTGATGATGAAGAAAGCGAGGATGTTCCACCATTACAGCACATGCAAAACAATGGAGCGGGATATAATCAGCAACAAGAGATAGATCCGGATGCATTTATAGAGGCGCTCAGTTCGGGATTTCATTTAAGGGCATTTTTAAAAGTAAAGGCTCAAGAAATTCATGCTCATGCCCTTGAGATGTATCTTGAATCTGCGCGTTCTGCAAAAATGTCAAAGCTCTGTAGCTCTAAATCCTGGAGGAACAAATTTTGGAATAAGGCAATCCATAAAGGTTTGCTCAATATTGCTCAAATTAACCCTTTGATTCAAGCATTTGAGGATCAGACGATATTAAGCGGGGATTAAAAGGGGAAGATTAAAAATTAAGTCCCCATCACTGACTTAACGAGAGGCAACGTTAAATTATGGCGTTGCCCTTGTATCGCGTGGATGAGTTTTTTACAGAAGTACGCAATACTCTCATAGCTTCGATCCATATGCGTTGTGATGTAATTTAAAATGGGATCAGAGATCATAATTTGAGCATCTGCACACTGCTTTAAAATCATTGCTTTAATGAGATCATCATTGGGTGCGTGTAAAGTAACGCTTGGGATGTTGAGGAGACGAGAGCGCAAATCTTTCAAATGAATTTGATCTTGGTTAAAAGGTTTTTTCTTTAAAATCAAAAAGGATAGTTCGCTGTCTTTTAGCATATTAAGCAGATGAAAAAAATCAGTGTCATCTGGAAACTGCTCATCAAAAATAAGGGGTGTATTTTGATCCACTTGAAAGTTCTCCAGCGTTGCACTTTCGGTTGTGTGATCAAAAAACCGTGCACCTGATGATTGTTGCCAGATATGCGCTAGATGCGTTTTCCCAGAGCCCATGGGGCCAAGAATGACCATGCCGAGGCTTGGCCAATTCGGCCATTTTCGAATACACTCAAAGGCTTCATAGTTGCTTGAAGAGACAAAAAAATCAGCAAGGGTGTAGCTTGGTGTGTTTGAAAACGGAAAAAAAAGTTGTTGTTCGCTCATGTCTTGGCTTTTGCAATTTTTTGTCGTGTACCTAAGTAGTAGACGCTTTCCTTGTATTTTTGAATAAAAAACCGAACCAAGACGCCAATCGTTGCTGCAACAGGGAGTGCAATAATAAGCCCTAAGAACCCAAAAAAGTATCCACCAGTAAGAAGCGCAAAGATAATCCAAACGGGGTGCAGTCCAACCCGATCGCCAACAAGTTTAGGGGTTAGGTAATTGCTTTCAACCATTTGGCCAACACCAAGGATCAGAGTCACATAACCAATGGATGTCCATTCAGGGAATTGAGCAAGAGCAATACCGATCGCTGCTGTTGCACCAATAAAAAAGCCAATGTAGGGAATAAAAGCTAAAATGCCCGCCATTAACCCAATCGTAATTGAAAAATCGAGACCGAGAAAAGTGTAGCTAAGCGCATAATAAAGACCGAGGGTGAGACAAACCATGAGTTGTCCTTGTATATAGCCTTTCAAGGTCTTATTGATATTGGTCATGAGGCCTTTGATGGAATTACGATATTCTTTAGGCATGAGCGATTCAATGGAATGAACGAGCTTTGGCCAATCACGTAAGAGATAAAAGGCAACCACAGGCGTTAGAATAATCAAAGAGATGAGGTTTGCAAGCGCAAGGCTATTGGTAAACAATCCGGCAATGAGCTTAAGGCCCCACGTGATCATATCGCCCACGTAACTGCTTGCAGTCGTCTTGATCGTCTCAATATTTTTTTGATCAATGTATTGCGATAGTGTTTGAATGTGAGGCGCTAGGGTTGCATAAAGCCTCTCGCTGTAATCTGGGATTTGGACGGCAAGGCGCAACAATTCTCGCTTTAGGAACGGAAAAGCAAATGTTAAAACCCCAGCGATTGAGAGAAAGAAGGTAAGGATTAAGATCGTTGTTGAAATAATACGGGGAAGTTTATAGCGCTCAAGCAGTGTTGCAAGTGGATTGAGTACATACGCGACTAAAATACCTGCAACAAAGGGGAGCATAATGCCACTAATCGCATAAAGAAAATAGAAGAGACAGGCAAAGAAGATGCCCCAAATGAGCAGTTTTTCTAGTTTTGGATTTTGTTTCAAAATCATGCTTGCTCTTTTTCCTTCATATAGCCAACCCATGTTTTGACATAACCAGCGCCTGATAGCGTTGTTGTTAGGGTTGTTATGATAATCAGTATAGTATAAATCCAAGGGAGGTTTATTGCAAAAGCTTCCACGGTTAAAACATAAGATACCAAAATGATTTGGGCTAGAGTATTAATTTTACTGATTAATGAAGGCTTAAGGCGTAAGTCTTTTTCATACAAAATGAGTAACAAAACACCACCTAAAATCAAAAGATCCCTAAACAAAATTAAGATGATAAACCATAATGGCAGTAAGGATTGGGTGCTCAAGGTTACAAAGACGCCCATCAAAAGCACCTTATCTGCAATAGGATCTAGATAACTACCGATGATAGATTGCTCGCGAAATGCGCGCGCTAAAAGACCATCTAGAATGTCTGAAATGCCTGCTGCCACAAAAACGAGAAAAGCTGCTTGCATATGATGCGCTAAAATCAACCATATGATGACGGGGACAAGTAAAAGACGTCCAAGGCTGATAAAATTAGGTATGGTCACGTGCGTTCCTCATAATTGTCTTCCTGTTCTGCATCCATATCCATTGAGGTTGCAAGATGGGGCGTGTTTTCTCTAGGCAATTCTTCAGAATCAGGGATGTCTGTTATAAGGTCAAATCCATGTTTATTAAGATTCTGAAGGAATGCTTCGCGTGGAATGGAATAGTGTAGAGAGATAACAGCATTTGTTTTCTCAAGCTTTTCAACAAATAGTTTTGCTACCCCTCCAATATGAGTCAGATTGTTTTTGATCTGCTGCCATTCTTTAAAACCATTAAACGCAACACTGAGCGTGATGGAGCTTTTTTGTTGGTTTTCATGCGATTGCTCTTGAGGATTAAGGCTTTTTGACAAGTCTTCAGAAAATTCGCCCTTTTCATAAATAGTGAGTGCTGCTGTGAGAGCGGATCCATAACCGCCCTCAATGCGTTGCTCAGGCGCGCTAAAGGCTGCTTCTGCTGTTATTTTGTAATTCGTTAAAAAGAAACGCCCACTTTCTTCCTGCTTTAAGATCGTAACAAATGTGCAATGGCTATCGTAGTGAGCAAGAAGTGGCTTTAGCTTTTCAAAAGTAAGTGGCGTACCCGCTTGAAACAATTTCATATCTGACAGGTCACCAAGAGGCAATACAAGTGATGCGGGAAGTGTTACTGATGTCCAGACATCAAACCAAGGATTTTGATCCCCCCAAAGTTCTAGGTGATCCCCAGTCTTAAAAAGAGGGAGAACGACGCATGATGTGCTTTGCTCCGATAGAGACTTTTTCGTTGAGGATGCGCTTGCAAGTTTTTGCAGAGCCGTTGGTTTGTATGTGATCTTGAACGTTCCTGTATACTTTGTTGCCGTTGCCTTTTCTTTGACAATTTCAAGTGCTTTTACAGATTGCTGTATTTTTGCGGGCTCTAACTGGCTAAGCAAATCTGCATTAAGGGATAGGCCTTGGCGTTCGGCAAGCTGTATAAGCCCTTTTCTCTCGGCTTCAAGAATCGCAATTTCTCGTGCTTTTGGGGCGGATTGATCCGTGCTAGCAACGGTAATATTATCAACAACAAGATCGTCTGAGGCAGACAGTGTTGCATATGCTGGGAAAAGAAAGAGGGAAAAGAGAAAAAAAATGTGCACAATTCGATTGAGTGACGCCCGTGTCATATCTTTTTCTCCCTTCCCCAATACGCTTAGCCTACGATCTCAAGTCCGCTGAAGAAGAAAGAAATTTCTTTTGCGGCATTCTCAAGAGAATCTGAACCGTGTACGGAATTTGCTTCAATGGATTCAGCAAATTCTTTACGGATCGTGCCCTCTTCAGCATTAGCTGGATTTGTAGCGCCCATAATCTTGCGATAGTTCTCAACAGCATTTTTGCCTTCGAGCACTTGTACCACAACTGGACCAGAGATCATAAAAGAGCAAAGATCATCAAAAAAGGAACGCTCTGCATGCACGGTATAGAAAGATTGTGCTTGCTTAAGTGTCAGCCAAAGGCGTTTTTGAGCAACGATGCGAAGATCTGATTTTTCAATAAGGGCATTAATAGCACCTGTAAGATTGCGGCGTGTTGCATCGGGTTTAATAATTGATAGGGTGCGTTCTTGTGTCATTTTACTCTCCAATGATCAAATTAGATTAATTTATTTTCCCAACTCCCACTTTCGGTTTGTTCCCAATAGGTGAGTTTGAGATTTTGTTTTTTATAATGGATCCAGCGATTTCTTGCCTTTTGAAGGGAATCAGCATCGAGTCCATTAAAAAAATCTAAAATTTTTTCGTATTGTTGTGTTTCGTCTATAACACTTTCGTCAGTCACAATCAAAATATTTGACTGATTCGGGTTTTCAAGTTCGGTTGTGAGCCAGATGGGCTGATCTTCAGGCTTACCATCATTTTTTGTGCCGTGTGGAAGAAATGATCCAGGAGAATAGGTCCACAAAACTGTATTAAGTTCTGTGAGCCGTTCTTCTGAATCCACAAGAATCACAACACGCTTCTGGTGTGCATAAATTTTTTCAACCAGCCTCGGCAACGCCCGCTCAAGGGGCGTTCCACGTAACTGGTAAAAACTGATCTCTGTCATCGAGGCTCTTGACGTCACTTACTTTGATTCAAAATAGGTTTCAACCAGGGCATTCAAAAGGCGCACGCCATAGCCAGACGCTCCTTTCTCAACCGTTGGGAGAGATTTTTCGGCCCAAGCCATACCTGCGATATCAAGGTGAGCCCAGGGTGTTTTGTTAACGAAGCGTTGTAAGAATTGAGCCGCTGTAATGCTACCCGCTTTGCGACCGTTGCTAATATTCTTCATGTCGGCAATGGTTGAATCAATTTCGCGGTCATACGCATCATCAAGCGGGAATCTCCAGAGACGTTCACCCGTTTTCTCACCCATTTCAGTCAATTTCTTGGAGAGATCGTCGTCATTGGAGAAGAGTCCAGCAAATTGATCACCCAATGAAATAACGATGGCACCGGTGAGGGTTGCAAGGTTAATCATAAACTTTGGTTTAAAACGATCTTGGGTGTACCAAAGGGCATCGCACAATACCAAGCGCCCTTCAGCATCCGTATTGAGCACTTCAATGGTTTGACCAGACATCGACGTCAGAATATCACTCGGGCGAATTGCAGAGCCAGAGGGCATATTTTCCACCAAACCTACAACACCAATCGCATTGACTTTAGCTTTTCTGCCAGCAAGCGCTTTTATGGTTCCAACGACGGCAGCAGCACCAGCCATGTCATACTTCATGTCTTCCATGCCTTGACTTGGTTTTATGCTAATACCGCCTGTATCAAACGTCACGCCCTTACCAATAAAAGCAACTGGCTTTTCACTGGCATCGGCCCCATTCCATTGCATGACAACCATTTTTGACTCACGAATGCTGCCTTGACCAACACCAAGAAGAGATCCCATGCCAAGCTTCTGCATCTCATCTTGCCCAAAGATTTCGACCTTAATGCCAAGAGGAGAGAGATCTTCATTAATGGCGTTCGCCATTGTTTCTGGATAAATCACATTGGGTGGCTCTGAGACGAGAGTGCGTGTTGTGAAAATACCGTCTGCAATCTTTTGTAATGTCTTAAATTCGACTTCCGCAGCTTCTGGATCATTCGTAATGATATGAACTGCTTTAAGTGGGTGCTTAGGCTTTTTCGACTCTACTGTATAGTACTTATCAAAGTGCCACGCACGAAGGAGTAGACCATAGGCAACTGCAGCGGCACACTTGGCCTCTGTTAACCCATCTACTGAAAGATCTTGAAGATTTAATGTTACCGTATTAACGTTCTGATTTTTTAACTCGGCATACGTGTGTCCACCAATGTCTTGAAGGTGCTTTTCTTTTGTTGAGTCAGTTTTGCCGAAGCCAATCAAAATCACATGAGAATTTGAAATATCTCCTGGTGCAACACAGGTAAGAACGTCACCAATTTTGCCCTTAAAACGGCTCGTCTTGAGTGCTTTTGTAATCGTTCCCTTTGTTTGAGCGTCGACGGCTTGTGCCCCTGTGATCAATGCATTGTCTGCGAAAGACCCGACTACGAGAGCGCCTTCATCTGCTGCTGCCTCACGAGAAAAAGTAAATTTCATTGATAAACTCCGTGCTTTCTTTTTGAGCTGGTCATATTTAAAATCTGAATTATATAGAAATATCTTGTAAAATCTAGATTACATTTTAAGAATTAGGATTCTTCTTGACACTGGTCGGCCAATAGGTGATATAAGTGATCCAAAGTTTCTAAATTATGGATAAGTGTTATGGCAAAAGCAACATCGATTAAAATTAAGCTCGTAAGCACCGAAGGTACAGGATATTTCTATGTAACAAAGAAAAACCCTCGTACAAAAACGGAAAAATTTGAATTCAGAAAGTATGATCCAGTTGCGCGCAAGCATTGCGTGTTTAAGGAAGCAAAGATTAAGTAGTCTTACTTCTTCCTTTTTTTCTGATTAAAACGCCCGGCTTTCGAGTCGGGCTTTTTTTTAGGAGACTGAAAACGCTGTTTGGAGGGCGTGTTGGTACGTGCGAGACTAACCAGCATTTGGCCTGTAAAAGGATTCGATTGTTCTAAGACAACCTCAACCTCATCTCCAATTGTATAGGTCTTTCGCGTAGATCTTCCGATTACTGAACGACTGCCCTCATCAAACGTATAATAATCATCTTGCAAAAGCCTAAGCGGTAGAATGGCATCCGCCCCTGTTCCCTCAAAAGAAACGAATAAGGCAAACTGGGTTACACCAGAAATGCGCGTCTTAAAAACTTCTCCAATACGGTTGTATAGATAACTTGATATATAACGGTCAACAGTATCGCGCTCTGCAACCGCTGCTTGACGTTCGGTGAGTGAAATGTGCTCTGCAATGTTCTTAAATTGTTTTGGGGAGTAGTTGAACAATTTATTAGCGTTAAATTTGTGCACATCCACAAGCGCGCGATGAACGAGAAGATCCGCATATCGGCGGATGGGCGATGTAAAGTGGCAATAAGTCCTTAAATTAAGTCCAAAGTGGCCAATGTTTTGGGGGTCATACACCGCTTGAGCTTGGGTGCGCAGGACCAGCGTATGGATAGATCGTTCAAAAGGTGTCTCTTTTGCGCGAGAAATAAGCTGATTAAAATGTTTGGGCTGAAACACTTGGCCTTTTGCAAGGTTGAGAGGACTGCCTTTAAGAAATTCGCGTAAGGACTCAATTTTTTCTTCCGTTGGGTGTTCGTGCACACGATACATACAAAGGTGTTTTTTTTGTTCGAGGCATTTGGCAGCGGCAACATTCGCCAAAATCATAAACTCTTCAATGAGTTTATGGCTCTCCAGGCGTACGCGCTCTACAATTGACTGAACAATGCCGCGCTCATCAATCATAACCTTTCTCTCAGGCAGATCTAAATCGAGTGGGGCTCGATGTTCTCTTTCTTTCTCAAGCGTGCGATAGGCGCCAAAGAGGTTGCTTACAATCTTAGTAATCTCTGGCGTTGTTTTTCGAGTGTCTTCATGAATGGCCTGAACCTCGTTATAGGTGAGGCGTGCGTAGGACTTCATTAGTCCATGGACAAATTCATAGCGTTTGAGCATGCCCTTAGCATCAATCCAGAGATGGACCGCAAGGCAGCCTCGATCCTCGTTGGGTTTTAGAGAGCAAAGTTCGTTGGAGAGTGCTTCAGGAAGCATAGGCACAACCTGATCGGGGAAGTAAACGGAGTTACCACGTTGATAAGCGTCTTGATCAAGCGGTGTGCCTGGCAGTACATAATGGCTGACATCAGCAATAGCAACAATGAGATGCCAACCATTGGGGTTCGATAGATCCGAATCTGGCTCAGCCCAAACGGCATCATCAAAATCACGCGCATCCTCATCATCGATGGTGACGAGAGGAATGTGCCTCAAATCTGTGCGCCCAGCTACGGGAGGCACTTTTGCTTTGTTTGCAATTTGAATGGATTTTTCCTGGAACTCAACCGGTATATTATAAGTATGAATCGAAATGAGGCTTAATGCTTTTGCCTTTTTTATGGATCCAAGTATTTCGATGATGGATGCCATGGGAGTATGTGCTTCAGATAATACTTCGATTCGGACGATATCGCCATCTTGAGCATTATGCGTTTTGGCGGCTGGAATTTTAAAAATCTGTCGCTCGCCGCGGTGCGTTGGCTCAACCTCACCGCCTCGCACAGCATCGCCAAAAAAGACACCAATAACAACGCGATTCATGCTCGATACAGTTCGAATCACTTGTGCATAATATTTTTGGG